>NZ_JALBUS010000007.1:0-104939 GCF_033971885.1 Absicoccus intestinalis
CGCCTCTTTTAGAGGCAGCATGTAACGGGGTTGCGACTGGCGAGGTTTCAATGGTCGAAGGACCTGCGCAACAACAGGCCCTTATAGGGCATTCAATACCACTAATTTTTATTAGTGGTTTTTATAAGATATAGAAGAATAGGATAATAAAGCAACCTAAAATGATGCGATACCAACCAAATACTTTGAAATCATGGTTCTTTACATAATTTAATAATGCACGAATCGCAAATAAGCTGACAACATAACTCACACCGGTTCCTACTAGTAATAAAACCAATTGAGATAGTGTAAACATGCCCGTATGTGTCAAGTATTTAACAACTTTTAATAAGGAAGCACCAAACATGGTTGGAATCGCTATAAAGAACGAATATTCACTTGCCAAGGTACGTGAACAACCCAGCAATAAACCACCCAAAATGGTAGCCCCAGAACGAGATGTTCCTGGAATCAATGCAAGACATTGGAAGAAACCAATTTCTAAAGCGGTTTTATAATCCATACGATAGATACTTTTGATCGTTGGTTTTTTCGGATGTTGCTCCACAATGATAAAAATGATACCATACGCAATCAAGGTGACTGCAATCACAAAGTTCTGTGATAAATATTGGTCGATGATGTCATTCAACAACAAGCCAATCACGGCAGCAGGAATGACACCCACGATTACTTTGATCCATAAATTATAGGTCCGGACCTTTTCTTTTTCACTTTTTGATTTATCCCAAGGATTCAGACGATGATGAAATAAATACAATACAGCTAAAATGGAACCAAACTGAATGACAACTTTAAATACATCAAAGAATTCAGCTGGTAACATCGGCCAAATACTATTGAAAATCAATAAGTGGCCGGTACTACTAATTGGCAACCATTCTGTAATACCTTGAATGATACCCAAACAAATTGTCTTGATAAGATCAAATAGAAAGGTCATAAATTATCTCCTTGTTTTTGCGTAGGCATGAACCATATTTTTGAAAATTTCACCACGCACTTCATAATTTTTGAATTGATCAAAACTTGAGCAAGCCGGGCTCAATAAAATCGTGTCGCCTGGTTTTGCAATCTTACATGCTTCCGCAAAAGCTGTTTGCATCGTTTCTACCGATGTTTGATGCGTGAAAATATCTTTAAATTGATCTTTAGTTTGACCAAAAGAGAAACAATGCTTGATCTTATCATCGTATTGTTTCAGATCATCAAAAGAAATATGTTTATCTTTACCACCACATAACAAGATCACATTTTCTTTAAATGCACTCAAAGCTGCACAGGCACTATGTGTGTTTGTCGCTTTGGTATCATTATAAATACGTACCCCATCAATGGTATCGACATATTCAATTCGATGTTCCACACCTTTAAAGTTTTGGATCACAGCTTGAATATCATCGATTGATACCCCCATCAAATAGGCCATACAAGCTGCCATCATGGCATTGCCACAATTAAATGCACCTACGATTTTCAGATCCGCCACATGAAATAAAGAAAGATCCTGATACCATGCTTGGCCATCTTTGACATATAAATCGACATCTTCTCTTTGTAAAGAAAAATCAATGACTTGGCAAGGAATAGGTTGCGCATATTTCATGATGTTTGGATCATCCACATTGCGAATAAAATAATTATCTTTGGTCGTATTTTTGTAGATTCGCATTTTTGATGTGTAATAATCTTCTAATGAATCCATATAATCCAAATGATCAGGAGCTAGATTGGTAATCGTAGAAACAAAAGGACAGAACGTATCGATTCCTAATAATTGGAAATTACTGAGTTCCAAAGCAACGCGTGTATCTTGATCATCATGCAACAAAACTTGCTCACTCAATGGAATCCCAATATTCCCAGCACTCAAAGCAGGACCTGCCTTCTTTAACATTTCATACAATAACGTAGTGACCGTAGTCTTGCCATCGGTTCCGGTGATCGCACCATAATGAAAATGCTTGGCAAAACGATAAGCCACTTCAATTTCGGTATAGACCGGCACCTTTTCATCGACAAAATATTTGATGATAGGCACACGATACGGAATGCCCGGATTTTTGACCACAAATGCATAATCCGTATGCAATAGCCAATTGGGATGACCACCATCGATCACTTGAATACCCAAATCTTCCAATGCTTCTTTTTCAGGAACTTCTTTTGCGTCGGTCAATAGGACCTCATATCCATTTTTCTTCAATAATTTACTAACGGCAACACCCGATCGGGCTGCTCCAATCACAAGAACTTTTTCCATCTTACATCACTCCTATGATAAATCCAAGAATCGATAAAACAACTCCAGCCAGCCAAAATCGATGGACCACTTGCGTTTCGGACATACCACCTTTTTCAAAATGATGATGTAGAGGGGCCATACGGAAAATACGTTTGTGCGTTCGCTTATAATGGGTGACTTGAATCACAACACTCAATACTTCAACAACGAATACCCCACCAATCAAGATCAATAAGATTTCTTGTTTTAAGACCATGGCCATGGCCGCAAAGAAACCGCCTAAAGCCAAAGAACCGGTATCTCCCATAAAGATCTGTGCGGGATGTTTATTAAATTTTAAATATCCAAGCAAAGAAGCAATCAACAAGACAATCAAGAAAGCAATATGATCCATCTTGGCCCGTTGAGCAAAGATCACAAAAGGCACCAAGGCAATGATCATTTGGCCGGCACATAATCCATCCAAGCCATCGGTTAGATTGACGGCATTGGTTTCGGCTGTAAACATGAAATAAATGATCACAAAATAGAAAGGGCCTAAAGGAATGTGAATGTTTGCGATGGGGATCCAAAGATCCATTGCAACATCGGTTTGCATATATAACAAAAAGAAAACAATGGCTAAGACACTTTGTAAAGCAAACTTAGCCCCTGGCTTTAATCCTTCATTGTTCTTTTGTACAACAATGATATAATCATCGATAAAACCAATGATCCCATATCCAATAAAAGCTAATAAGATAATGCCAGATCGCATATCGATAGGTACCCAATGGCAGAGAGCAAAAACCAAATAAACCACGGTAGGTATAAGAATAAAAGCAATACCTCCCATCGTTGGTGTACCATTTTTCACTTTATGAGAAGCTAATCCCTCTTCTCTTTCGGTTTGACCAAATTTGATCTTATGTAGATAAGTGATCAAATGAGGCATGATCAAAAGCATCAACCCTAAACAAAGAATCGCACCAAATATATATGTATATATTGAAATCTGCATATTTCCTTCTCCAATCGACGCCGTTATTATAACATTATACGAATATCCAAACAAATTAAATTTCTACTTGAAATACCAATAAATCAATGCTAATATTATTAAGCAATTGCGTAAGCAAGATTCAATGAGAAAAAGGAGGCCAATCAGGATGTCAAGAAGATGTGCAGTATCTGGACGTGGTCCTTTATCAGGAAATAGACGTTCTCACTCATTACGTGCTACTCGTCGTAAATGGAATGTGAATTTACAGAAGGTTCGAATCAACGTCAACGGAAAACCTCAGACAGTTCGCGTAAGTGCTCGTGAATTGAGAACATTGAAGAAACAAGGCGCTATTTAATAAGGACAAAAAAATGATGGATGAAGATCCATCTTTTTTTTATGCAGCGATATGTATCTTACGATAAACGATGGGACTTTTTGACTTTTTGAATTCATGCTCCAGCCAGACAAAATAAGCACCCGGTGAAACGACACCTCTCAAATTTAATATGGCCGATCCTAATTTAGAAAATACCATATTGGTGAATTGCGCACAATTATCGCCCAATGCCCAATAGGTTTTAAACTTACCATTTATGATCTTATAAAATTGGACTTGCGTTGCATTACGCAAACGACTAGGATAATCATTCATATAATCTTGTGGATGAGAAAAGCCATTTTCTCTTTCAATCGCGCATAACCAAATTTTGGAACGTTGCTTGAGTGCCTCGATTTCATGTTCGATCCATTTGGCTTGTTTTTGGTTCACATGGATACCATATTCAAAAACAGAATTCTTTTCGGTATGTAGCATTTGTTTTAAATATACGTCAAAAGGAAGCATAAAAAAGACACCATCACCCATGGTTCCATTTAATTTTGATGATGCGATATCGTAATTACCGTAGCTATACACACAATCTTTGTAAGCAAAAGTGATATGTCCCACTTTCTGCAAGCCTTTTGGACCCACATGCACCATTACTCTTAAATCCGTTGTCGCATCGGTCTTCTTATCCGTTCTTTCGGTCTTATCTTGTTTTTTTAGACGTTGAATATACTGACCCGGTAAAAAAGCCAATACAATAGCTGGTAACATTAAATAATGTTTATGTTGCCAATGATAATCCGAACGAATACCCAACCAGCCATCTAAGAACGAACGCCCCGCTAAAGCGATACAATAGAGGCCAAACAAAAGAATCAAGACATTCACATCAAAGTTTTTATGAAAGAAAAGATAACTCCCAATGACTAAACAAAAGATTCCATTTCCTAGATCGACCAAAGAATGTCCTTCCTTGGTATGGATATCGATGAAAAATTGAACCAAACAGCTAACACAATACATCCACATATAAATCGCTGTGCCTAAGCGAACGATCCCATTTGAAAAATATTGATAATTGGAAATGAAAAAAGCAAACCCAATCGAAAGCAGACCCCATTCAATATCTATGACCTTTGGATGCCTCCCCGCTTTCAACAACTGTTTTGTACCATTAATAAAAAAGATAAAGACCATGAATGCATCAATCATCTTTAGCATTCGAAGTGGCCAAACAATCATAAAGATACCACAAAACAGATAAACCAAGCCATATGCAAATTCTTTCATAACGATCTCTTTTCTATTGAAAATTGGATTCTACACAAAGTAAACTTCCCTTTTCCACAACGACATGTGCCATTTTATCGACAAATGAATTGGATGTCAAATAGAGATCGCTCGGTTTGATCAAACGATGTGTTAATGGATACAATAACCCATCTAAAGTAAGGATAGATTCTTCCAAAGGAAAAAAAGAAATATGCCGATAGGCATTTTCAAGAAGATGTTCCCCTTTTTGAAGGATGATTACCTTTTGTTTTTCATCTTGCAGAATGACACGTTCTGGATCCTTTTTCAACAATTGAATATTCAATAATGTATGATCCAGACGACTGGATAGACCACCCCATAAAATAATGGTTGGATATCCTCTTTCCTTACATAAACGAATGGCCAGTTCACTATCGGTTTCATTCTTTTTGACTGGGTGTACAATGACTTCCATTCGCTTTTTTAACGAAGCCAAAGCGTTGGCATCCATCGAATCAAAATCACCAATCGCCAATCGACAATCATAACCGGCTTCTTCGATCAATAAAGCACCGGCATCAACACCAATGTAATCGACATTTTCCATGTGTGGCACCATGCGTGATTTTGGTGTAATTAAAAGCGCTGTTTTCATTTCAACAACGCCTTTACATTTTCAGCAATATTTCCCTTAAATACAAAACTACCAGCAACCAGTGTGTCAGCACCGGCGGCAACCGCTTTCTTGTAGGTTGTGCCATTAATTCCACCATCCACTTCAATTCGATACGAAAGATGGAGTGCCTCTCTTTGTTGGGCCAACCACTTGACCTTTGGCATCATATCTTCCATGAAGGATTGACCACCAAAACCAGGCTCAACCGTCATGATCAAAACCATATCACAACTCTTTAATACAGGTTGGATGATTTCTATATCCGTCTTTGGCTTAACAACCACACCAGCCATGGCACCTAAGTGATGAATTTCATCCAACAACGATCGTACTTTGTTCATATCATTATCCAATGCTTCCACATGGAAGGTAACCATATTGGCACCGGCATCAATAAAGATGGGCGCATATTTAACGGGATCTGAAACCATTAAATGAACATCCATAACTAAATCGCTCAACTTACAGAAACCTTTTAGAATATCGGGTCCAAAGGTAAGGTTGGGAACAAAATGTCCATCCATGACATCAAAATGCAACCACTGCGCTAAAGATGCATTGAGTTGTGCGACTTGTTCTGGCATTTTTGAATAATCCATCGATAATACCGATGGCGAAATAATACGACTATTTTCCATACTGTTTTTCCTCTCTTTTTATTTGTATATAATCTTCATAAACACTGGGATTGATCAAACCGTGTTCCAAAGCTTCCTTTATAGCACAACCTGGTTCTTTTTCATGCCGGCAATCGGAAAACCGACACTGACCGACATACGGTTGAAAATCCTTGATGAGCGTATCTAGATGCGATACATCGATTCGTGAAAAATCCAAACTAGAAAAACCTGGCGTATCGGCTACCCATCCATTCGCAACTGAATGAAGCTGGCAAAACCGCGTCGTATGTTTTCCTCGTCCTAAGGCCTTGGAAATTTCTTGTGTCTGTAAAGAAAAGGAAGGATCCAACCGATTCAATAAAGAACTCTTTCCAGCTCCCGATTGACCGCACAATACACTGATCTTATCTTTCAATATCCTCTTCAAATCCATATCATCACTACCTGGATAGGTATAAATAAGGGTGTAGCCTGCTTTCTCATACCATGCCATTTCGGTTTGATACTTGGTCATATCAACAAGATCCGACTTCGTAATACAAATGATTGGTTCCACATGCGATAAACTAACCAAAAAAATCAATCGATTTAATAAATGACAAGAATAATCCGGATCTTTCATGCTGGTCACGATCAACGCTTGATCCACATTGGCAATAGCTGGTCGCAACAAACGATTGGTTCTGGGTATGATCTTTTCAATCACATACCGATCATGGACAGCTGAAAATTCAACCCAATCACCGACAACCGGGGCTTGTCCTTTTCGCATTTTTCCGCGTGGCCAAGCCACAACAAACTGATTTTCATATTCGATTGTATATTGATTCGAGATGATCTTTATAATTCTGCCTTGCATACTACTGATAATACAGTGTGACCACACTGTCTGATCCTTCCTGTGTATATGTTGATCCCACACTTGGGCTTACGCCTACAACGATACCGGTATCGCCACTTCCCGATAAAACCACCGCAATGCCTTGATCATTTAAATACGTCTTGGCCTCATTCACATCCATACCAATCAAAGACGAAGGAATCACGATAGTGGGATTTTGACTTACCACAAACTGAATCGTTTCATTCGCATTTGGATCAATACGAGTACCTGCTTTTAATTTCTTTTGCGATAAGATAACACCTGGATTGGTATCGGCCGCGTTTTTATATTTGACTTCAATATTGAGTTTCACGCCCTCTTCATCCAAGGTGTTTTCGGCTTCAGCAAGAGTAAGTCCGGTAAAATCTGCTACAAGATACCCAGGTCCTTTGGAAACCTTCAAAACAATAGTATTCCCATGATAGACCGATTGTCCAGCATCATAGTTACAAGAAATCACCTTGCCTTTATCTACCTGATCACTTAATACTTTTTTGATCGTGATATGGGTAAAGCTTTTGGCTCGTAATTTCTGTTTGGCTTGCGATGTAGAAAGATTCACAACATCCGGCACTGTATAATATCCCAATAAACCATCCACCTGAATGATATGTCCGGCAACTAAACCCAATAATATGATCAAACAGATGATAAGGATGACAATGGTACGAATGATCCAGGTAAACCATGGAAATGGCTTCTTCTCTTCTATTTCGATGGGCTCATCCGAATATTCCACTTCCACATGTCCATCATTCACGTCGACTTTAGCAATATTTGGGGTTGTGAATGTGATCCGTTCGACATTGCGCATTTCCCAATTCATACAATTTTGAAGATCTTCTAACATCGCCAAAGCCGATGAATAACGATCTTTTGGATCTTTGGCGGTTGCTTTTAAAATAATATTTTCTACGGCTTGAGGAATCGTTGGATTAAAATCACGCACATAAGGCATAGGCTGCCGCAAATGTTTGACGGCAATTTCCGTTGGCGTCTTCCCATGAAAAGGAACATCCCCTGTCAATAATTCATAAAATACGATCCCCAAAGAATAAATATCGACTTGTGCCGTTGCTTCTTTCCCCTGCGCTGTTTCTGGCGCTAAATAATGAGCCGAACCCATAACGGCATTATTTAAAGTCAATTGAACAGCATCATTGGCAATCGCAATACCAAAATCAGTGATCTTGACTGTTCCGTCGTCTTTAACCAACACATTTTGTGGTTTGATATCGCGATGGATGATATTGTGCTTATGCGCATGATCGATAGCACTGGTTAATTGGGTCATGATCTGAATGGATTCACTGACACTCAAAGCACCACGCTGTTGGATCAATTGTTTCAAGGTTCGTCCACGGATAAATTCCATGACAATATAATGCATGCCATCGGACTCACCTACATCATAGATATCAACGACATTGGGATGTGACAAACGACTAGCCGCACTGGCTTCCCGTTGGAAACGAACCAACGTCATGGCATCATGACTTAATTTTTCGCGTAATATTTTGATTGCGACAATTCGATTTAAAATGACATCTTTCGCTTTATAGACATCAGCCATCCCCCCTTGACCGATCAGCGAAATGATCTCATATCGATTGGCAACTTCTTGTATAGCTAATGGCATATTTACAACCTATCATTTTCAACAATGACAACCGTACAATTGTCATATCCACCAGCCCGATTGGCTTTCGAAATGAGTGCCTTTGTTTTTTCTTCCAGACTCATTTGTGGATCTTCGACAATATTTTGGATATCTTTATGGGAGACATATCCATGTAGACCATCACTCGACAATAATATATATTGAAAGGTGTTTTCTATCTTATGTAGATCAATTTGAAACACATGCCAAACCCCCAATGCATTCGTTAATGTATTTTTTTGTTTATGCCAACGTGCTTCTTCTTTGGTGATTTCACCTTTACGCAACAAACGACTCACCACATTGTGATCCTCTGACATTTGGATCAATCCTTCCGCATAATCCGCGTATACACGAGAATCACCCACATTAAAAATATAAGCAGATTTTTTGGTCATCAGAAAACCAACACATGTCGTTCCCATGCCACGTTCATTTTTATTGTGTTGCGCTTTATAGTAAATTGCATCATTGGCCTTATTCAAAGTTGTCTGGATCCATTCATCGACTTCATAATCATGATCCAATACAGGAGACTGGATAAAAGCATCACGAATGGTATGAACGGCAATATGACTGGCTACTTCACCAGCCGCACTGCCACCAATACCATCACAAACAACCGCAATACAGTCACCACGATCATTTTCCAGGTAAAAGAAATCATCTTCATTTTCTTGACGTACATTACCTATGTCCGTACTTCCAAATGCTTTCATTGACCCAATCCTTTCTTGATTTCATTGATTCGTAATTGCCCACAAGCCGCATCGATATCTTGTCCATGTTCTTTGCGAATCGTACAACGAACATTATTTTTCATCAAAAGATCATAAAAAACCATCGCTTCTTGTCTGGTCACACTTTTGAATTGTTTCTCATCCACGGAATTATATGGAATCAAATTGACATATGCATTCAATCCATGGAGCAGTTGTGATAATTGTCTTGCATGTTGTGGCTGATCATTGACACCTTTTAATAAAATATATTCAAATGTCAAACGACGATTGTTCTCTTGACCATAATATCGAATGGCTTTCATCAATTCCGATAAGGGATACGCTTGATTGATGGGCATCAATTTGGATCGTAATTCATCATTGGGTGCATGCAAACTAATGGCTAAGTTATATTGGGTGTGTTCATCCGCAAATTCATAAATGCGTGGAACAACACCACACGTAGAAATCGTGATATGACGTGACCCAATCCCTAAGCCACGATCATGATTCACAGTGGCTAAAAAATTCATCACATTCTCATAATTATCAAAAGGTTCTCCGGTTCCCATCACGACAATGTGGCTTAAGCGTTGTCCTTCTTTATCCAATTCTCGTTGAATATTCAAAAACTGGGCAACCATTTCCCCACTGGTCAGATTGCGTCGTTTTTTGGTTAGACCACTCGCACAGAAAGCACAGCCCATGTTACAACCCACCTGACTTGAAACACAAACACTTCGGCCATAATCAAACACCATCATAACGGATTCCAACAACGAACCATCTTCGGTTTGAAAGAGAAATTTGGTGGTGCCATCAAAAGACACTTGTTTTTTAACTACCTTCAATGGATCGATCACAAATCGTTCCTTTAAGATTGATCGTGTTTCTTTGGATAAATTGGTCATCGCATCCACATCGGTCACTCGTTCCCGATACAGCCACTGAAAGATCTGATGACCGCGAAATCGCTTCCATCCCATCGATTGTGCGAAATCACCCATTTGTTCATAATTCAAGTCGTATAAGCTTTGCATGCTGCCTCCTTTGATACATTTCAATATTATACCAAATTCTTGCTTTTTTGCATCTTTGCCATAAAAAAACCATCATGCATTGAATTTGGAAAAATCGTTTTTTGCGACAATAAAATAAATTCTGGATGTGAAGCCAAAAAACGATCCACTTGTTTTTCATTTTCTTTCTTATTGAGCGTACAAGTCGAATAGACCAGAATACCGCCATTGACCACATGTGTACTGGCACAAGAAAGAATTTGTGCCTGTAATGGGATCAATGTATCCATATCACTTGGCTGCATATGAAGTTTAATGTCTGGTTTACGTGCCAATACACCATATCCACTACAAGGAACATCACATAAGACCTTAGAATACATGCCCAATCCATTCAATTTTGTCGCATCACCCACTTGTGCATGAATGCAAGATAATCCCAATCGTTTGGCATCTTGTTGGATCAATTGAACACGGTGCGCATGAATATCGATACAATCGATGTGTCCTTCATCCTTCATCCTTTCTGCCATGGCCATCGCTTTTGTTCCCGGTGCACTGCAACAATCCAATACCCGATCTCCAGCTTGTACATCCATAAATTGGGCAATCGCTAAAGAGCCGCGATCCTGGACACTAATCTTTCCTGATATATATAAGGGATCGGATGTGATATCATGGCCGATATAAATATCCGGACTTTTGATCGTTTTGTATTGTGCGATCTCTTCTTTATCCATGCGTAATGGATTACATCGAATCGTCACTGGCAAGATCTGACAAGAGCAGCGAGCCATGTTTTCGGCTTGTGTTTTTCCATATTGTTTGGTCCACATTTTTACGACCCAAGATGGACACGATGTTTCAAACGCAATCGGATCCTTTTCATTTTCCAGTGGTTTTACTTGATGAAGGATCGCATTCACAAAGCCTTTCGATCGAGGTTGTATCAAACCGGCTAAATTGACCGCATCATTGATGATAGCATAAGCCGGCACTTTATCTAAAAACAACAATTGATAGGTGCTCATGGTCAATAAAACGGCGATTTTGTCATTGACTTTGCGTTTGGCATAGATTTGCCAACACGCTTCGCAATACGACCAACTTTGGATCGTACCATAAAATATCCGTGTGGCCAGATTTCGATCTTTTGGATCACACGATTTTAAATGTTTCCGCAAATATAAATTTGAATATTCTCCATGTAGTTTGACTGCAATCAATGCACGTAAGATCCATTCTCGCATTTTATTCCTCCAATAATATCGGATACATATTGATATCGACATTTCCCTTCATGGCTTTCGCAATCTGCCATACACAATCATGCAAAGTGTTTTGATTCCTTGCTTTTAAGACCAGACGATAGCGGACCTTTTTCTGTCGCATGGATATTTCCACAGGACCTAATACTTTTACCGAAACCGCCATTGCTTTTGCTTGGGATGCTTTTTTCATCGCTCGAGCTGGATCACTATCCGAAAAAATCAACGTGCACATGTATACGTAAGGTGGATACATACCAAGATGACGAAATTGCATTTCTTGTTTAAAAAATCGTTTATAATCATGATAACGTACACAGCGCATCACATATTGATCCGGATCAAAGGTCTGGATATAGACTTCGCCTTGCTGGGATTGCCGACCAGAGCGTCCCGAAGCCTGCTCCAATAGATCATAGGCTAATTCATTGGAAGAAAAATCCAATCGAGCTAAGCCACTATCGGCATTGATGATCCCAACCAGACTGACACGGGCAAAATCCAATCCCTTCGCAACCATCTGGGTTCCTAATAAAATATCGCCGGATCGTTCAAATTCTTGTAACAACTTTTGATGGGCCTTTTTTTTACGAGTCGTATCTGCATCCATACGAACGACATGGGCTGATGGAAAAAGCGAATGAAGTTGTTCTTCAAGTTTTTCGGTTCCCATGCTCGACTGATAGAAATGATGTCCGCCACATGTAGGACAGCTATCCGTATACGCAAAGGTCCTCCCACAACAATGACACATCAATACATGATCTTTTTTATGATAAGACAAAGCCAGCCCGCAATCAGGACAGGTCATGGTCTGGCCACAATCCATACAGCGCATGATGGGCAGATATCCTCTGCGATTTAATAATAAGATGGTTTGTTCCTGATGCGTGAATCGAGTCGAAATCGCATCCAACAAATCTTGGGATAAGCCTGCCTGACTCTTTTGGGTCTTCATATCCACTAAGTGGATCGTTGGCATCGAAACGGAAATACGATGGGTCAATTCAACCAAATGATAGACCCCTTTATAGGCACGGGCATACGAATCCAAACTTGGCGTGGCACTGGCCAGCACCACTTTGCATCCATGATACTGAGCACGCCATTTTACGATATCACGCGTATGATAACGAGGCATATTTTCTTGTTTATAGGAAGCATCGTGTTCTTCATCCATCAGGATCAGGCCTAAATTTGAAAAAGGCATGAAGACGGCTGAACGAGTTCCAATGACAATGTCCACTTTATTCTCTTTTACCAGACGGTATTGATCATATTTTTCCTGCGCATTCAATTGGGAATGATAGATCGCAATTCGATTTCCAAAACGGGCCGATACGCGATCGATCATCATGGGTGTAAGACCAATTTCTGGTACTAAGAAAAGAACTTGTTTGCCTGTTGCCAAAACTTGCTGGGCAAGTTGTAAAAAGACTTCGGTCTTTCCCGAACCGGTCACACCATGTAATAAGAAAATCGTATCGGATGATGTCGAGATCGTGGCGACGGCTTGTTTCTGTTCCGGTGTCAAAGTAAAAGCATGATCTGGATGGGTAGACACAATTTTTGACATGCCTTTTGGTCTTTGTTCAACCATAATGTATCCCTGGTCGATCAATCGTTGCGTCATGGTGCGTGATCGTTTACGCAATTGGGATAGTTTACATGGAAAAGATAGGGAAGCTAAAAAAGCAGCTTGTTTGGGTGTTAAAGAACCCGATCCCTTCCCTGCCATAGCCCATTGTTCATAAACGATCGGTCGATGGGTCGAGGATGGTTTCAAGGCTGGTGGCAACATCGTTTTTAAACAGCTTATTTTTGAAGTCACATAATGATCGGCCATCCACGAGGCAAGCTGAAGCAATTCTGGATCCAACAAAGGTTCGGGATCCAATACTTCAAGTACTGATTTCACATTTTCTAGATCACATTGATCACAAATCGCATCGACAAAGCCAATCAAAGTTTGATGGCCAAAGGGCACTTTGACACGACTTCCTATGGATACTTCCTGATCGGTTTGATACGTGAAGGTTTGATTTAGAGATAAACTATTATGTTCGATATAGACTTGCACATAATTCATGATTTTATTATCTGATTTGTGAGTAGAACTGTCAAATATCATGACAAATGATAAAACTATTCGATCCATCATGAAGTTTCAAAATGCGCATGAGTTTATAGATACAAGCTTTTAGAATGCAAAAAAAAGCTGCCGCGAAAGACAGCACATCTTTTATCGTTTCAATAAAGCATCTTTATATTGGACCAAATTTGCCTGGGCTTCTATAACTGGTTCAATAGCTGGTGTTGCACTTGTGGCAACAATGGTTAATCCAGGTCCATGCCCACTGGTAAAAGAATCACTATGTACGACAACGCCAATGGTTATAGCTCCCTGTTTATAATGCGGTCCATACGTACTGTCGTGATCTTTAATGGCCACGAAATCCCCAAAGCGAAGTTGATTGATTCCATAGATGTCATTCGCTTTTTTATCTTGGGTCATGATATCGTAATCGCCTTCCATCATCGTATCACTCCCTAAACCGGCACCCATTAAATAGGGTGGTAATACGCACACAACCGGAAATTGAATGGTCGTTTTGGTTTCTTGGATGGGAATTTGCTCGAAAAGATCCGGATCGATATTCATCATATACACATCTTTATGGTCCAAAAGTTTTAATCCTTGTCCATACGCTTTCACTAAGAATTGTTCATGACCTGTCATTTTTTCAATCGCTTCTGGCGGAAAGTAACACATGGTATGATCTACCCCACCATGGGTTCCGGTCACGATGCCTTTGGATCCCTGTGCTGGACCAGATAGACAAATGACTTCATTGCCAATACAGGCTAAGGTTTCAAGGGCATGGTTTTCACGATCACTGGGATTGGCAATCGTAACACCGGGTTCGACATGGTCTCCCGCAATACCCATACAAGCGTCGCCAATGGCATGGGAATATACAATTCCACCAGTTCCTACAGGTAATCGGCCTTTCCCATCATAGCCAACATAAAAATGTCCCATACGGGGATGATCCACTTGTCCATTCACAGCTATTTTTACTAATTGATCTCGATTGATTCGCATCTTTATTTCCTCCTTTGTCGCATGATTTCAAACCCAAATACTGCACAAGCACTCGATGTATCAAGCGCATTGCGAAACTCTCTTCCATATTCAATATATACATTTTGAGTGGCATGATCTAATAGGGTTCGACTAATTCCTCGATAGGCACCGCCAATCGCTATACAACATGTTTTTGGAAATATCACCTCATATAAACTTTGTGCTTGGTTTCGATAGGCACAATATAGAGGAATTCCGTTTGTCCTTATATATTGAATAAAAGCCTTATCATTTTCAACCATATAAATGGGCAATTTTTCAAACGCACCGGCACTCGATCGAAGAATGATCGTTTCGGCATGTTGCCAATCTCGTAAAGGCAAGATCAAACCATCACATCCAGCTGCATATAAGGTGCGGCAGACACTACCTAAATTATATGGATCTTCTAAACCATCAATATAGACGCTCCATCCATCCATTTTAGGGGGTTTTTCAAATTGTCTGGTCTTGGCTTTAAGCAGCATGCCCCCATGCGTTTTTGAAGTGGCCATTTGATCTAATTGATGGCGATCCATCATTTCTACTTTACAATTTTTTTGTCGGGCCAAATGAATGATATAATGAAAATCCTTTGTGCGTTTTTTCTTATCGACGTATAAATAACTACAAATGCGGTTGGGATTTTCTAAGATGGCCTTGCATGAAATCGTTCCTTCGTATAATTTGTCCATAAAATTATTATATATGTTTTGAAACTATTCTTCTAGATGATAAAATAACTCCGTGTGAGGTGATAACATGCACGTTCGTTTCGACAATGAAATGAAGAAAAAAATAATCGTATATTCTTTATCCCTGATCATTGCGTTTGTCATTGGCATTATCATTTATAATTGTGGCACGATCGTCAAGGGAATCCAAACTTTTACGGCAGCTGCATCCCCCTTTATTTTTGGATTGGGATTAGCCATTGTCTTGCGCATTCCTGTGCGTTGGTTAGAAAAATCATTATTTAAGAATTTTGAGAAAAAAAGACTTTGGTCTGCTTTGGTAGTATTTTTGATCTTTATCTTTTTATTGATCTTAGTTATTTCTATGATCCTTCCGAATTTGATTCATTCCATTCAACAATTATTGACGAATCAAAAAATGTTTCAGTCCAATATCAAATTTTATATCAAACAAATTGAACAAAATATGCATATTGATCTATCCAATGCCGAAGCGTATATGACCGGTCGTTTATCGAAATTGGTATCGGAAAACTTAAACAAGATTGCCAGTTATTCTGTTGCTGCTGTCCGGTTTATCATCAATACGATCTTAGCCATCGTTTCCGCTTTCTACATCATTTTGGATAAAGAATCACTTTGTAAAACATTCAAACGTTTGACCTATGCCCTTTTTCCAGAAGGCATTGCGAATCATTTGGTTCATTTTACCCATACGACAAGAGATGTCTTTGATAGTTTCATCATTGGCAATATCATTGACTCCACGATCATTGGTATCATTTGTTACATAGGTACCACCCTTTTTCACTTGCCATATGCACAAATGATTTCATTTACGGTTGGCATTACCAATTTGATTCCGGTTTTTGGACCATTCTTGGGCGCTATTCCCAGTGCCATTTTATTGGTGTTGATCAATCCCATTTATTCTTTGATCTTCTTGATCTTCATTTTTATTCTTCAGCAATTTGATGGCAATATCTTAAAGCCTCTGGTATTGGGCGATCAATTAGGTCTTTCTGGATTCTGGATCTTATTCTCGGTAACTGTCGGTGGCGGGCTTTATGGCGTCATTGGTATGTTCCTGGGTGTTCCTGTTTTTGCACTCATTTATCGAACGTTACAGGAATTTACCGATAATAAGCTCAATGAAAAGAGATTGGAACCATAAGCAAGCATATGACTTGCTTTTTTTGTGGAATTCCGTATGATGAAAGTTATGAAATTTTTGATTGATATCTTCATAGAATGTGTCCATGATACATGGGCCATGTTACCGCTTTTATTTATTACCTACTGTATCATCGAGCTCTTTGAACGGAAGCAAACATCGGCTTCGGATGAAAAGATCTTCTTTGGTCTACAACGCTTTGGTCCATTGATTGGTGCTCTTGTGGGATTGATCCCGCAATGTGGTTTTAGTGTTTTAGCTGCCATGCTCTTTGTGCAAAGAAATATCACCTTAGGAACTTTGGTTGCTGTCATGATTGCCACCAGTGATGAAGCGATACCCATCCTTTTAAGCAATCCAGACCTCTATTCAACCCTTGGTTTTGTGTTGGTTGGCAAGTTTGTCACAGGTATTGTCGTTGGCTATCTGGTTGATTTCCTCTTGCGAAACCAACAACACATTATTCGTTTTGAAGAAATGGAAGAAGAAGACAGTGATGCCTATGCTGAGTACGATGATGACCAATCCAGTGCGGCTGTGAATGGGTGTAACTGTTGCTATCCCGATTATCCATTGCCATTCAGTGCTTTATTACGATCCTTACGTATTTTTGGATTCTTATTTGTGACAAGCTTTATCATTAGTTTGTTGATCGAATGGCTTGGACCACAAACGATTCAAAACGTACTCTTGGATCATTCCCTTTTTCAACCGATTTTATCCGCTTGTATTGGGTTTATTCCCAATTGTGCAGCCACCATTGTATTGGCGCAATTGTATGCTGCCGGAACATTGAGTTTAGGCTCTTTATTTAGTGGTCTTGTGACCAATTCTGGATTGGCTCTATTGGTCTTGATTCGTTATGGCGAAAGAAAAAGAAATCTGATTCGAGTCATCCTTATTCTTTTCTTGACCGGTGTGATCACGGGAATTGGTTTGACCCTATTTATATAGTGTGATACTATACGTCTAGACATTAAGCAGAGTAAGATCCCATGCGTAAAGTGCCATCTGAACAGGGAGTTGACAGATGGACGAAAAGTAGTAACTTGCGATATCGGATCTGCATCCCGCTGCTACATATTCTGGTATCCAACCTCCTTATGTAGTAAAAGGACCTATACTGCACAAAGGAGGTTTTTCTAATGTCAAAATTAAAAAATGTTCGCGTTCTAACGACAACATCCATGATGATTGCCATCGCAATCATATTGGGATTTTTTAAAATTCCCATTACCAATGTGATCGAAATTCGCTTTTCACAAATTCCCATTGCGATGGAATCGGCTTTATTTGGGCCCATATTGGGCGCTATCGTTGGTGCTCTTGCCGATATTGGCGGCTACATTGTAAAGCCGACAGGCCCTTATTTTCCTGGTTTTACGATCAGTGGACTCGTCTCTGGTTTGATTTTTTCCTTGGTCCTATATAAAAAAGAAATCTCACTCAAACGCGTATTGTTGGCTGAAATTCTATACACGCTGATTGTGGGGCTAGGATTTAATACCCTATGGTTATCCATATTGTATGGGAATAGATTTTGGGCTTTCTTAATGATGCGTCTAGCCAAAGAATTGATCATGATTCCTATCAATACTGCATTGATGATGGTTATATTAAAACCGGTATCCATCACCAGCTTCTTTAAGCAAAGTGTATCGATACAATGAATTACGAAGAAACAATGCATTGGTTGATGCATTTCCCTGTTTTTCAACCTAAAAATGTCATTCATGGAAAAGCACGTATGGATTTGAACACTATACGTGCTCTTCTTGCATATTTGGGAAATCCTCAAGATGCTTGTTCCTATATCCATATTGCCGGTACCAATGGAAAAGGATCATGCGCTGCTTATCTCAATTCGATCTTAACACAAACCTCTATGCACATTGGTTTTTTTACGAGTCCTCATCTTTTTGATTGGAAGGAACAAATACAAGTAGACAATCAATGGATTGACCCTCTTTCTTTAGCTGAATTGGCCACGCAAGTACGAAATATTGCGAAGGAACACGATCTGCATCCCTCCATGTACGAAGTTACTTGTGCAATTGCGTTTTTGTATTTTCAACATAAGCAATGTGACCTAGTCATTTTGGAAGTTGGTTTGGGCGGAGATGTCGATGCCACCAATGTCGTTTCCCATACTGTTTGTGCCTTGATCACAGCCATTGGTTTGGATCATACGGAATTGTTGGGCCATACATTATCAGAAATCACATCGCATAAAGTGGGCATCATCAAACCGCATTGTGATGTAATCGTCTATCCGCAAACCCAAGAGGTCCTTGAAGTCGTTGCTTCCCAATGCCAACAAAGGGATGCGAAAATGTATATTGTGCCTTCTATACAAGCCGATACAAAAGATCTATCGGGTCAATCGTTTCATGGCTACCATACACAGTTATTGGGTACATATCAGGTGCAAAATGCAATGATGGCCATCACAACCGCTCAGATCCTACAAACAAAGGGATATCCAATTGCATCGGCTGATATCCATCGTGGTATTAAAATGACGATTTGGCCTTGTCGCTTTGAAATCATCCAAAAAGATCCCATTCGTATTGTCGATGGGTCTCATAATGTGCAAGGTGTATACCAGTTAAAAAAATCGTTAGAAACTTATTTCAAAGCGGAAAAAATAACCTTTGTGATGGGTGTTCTAGAAGATAAAGACTATGAAGTAATGATCGATATTCTAGGTCCTATATCGTCTTGTTTCTATACGATCACACCACCCAATCCAAGAGCCTTGGATGCACAAACATTAGCTCATATCATCCAATCGAAGGGACATCCTGCCATTGTTTCATCATTGGATCAAATTGTGGATCAAACCCGTTCGATTTCATCCATTGTTTGTTTCTTTGGCTCCTTGTATTATGTAGGTCAAGTCCGAAACAAGATCTGTATGCGACAATTTCGATGATCGCTATGAATCAATCATAGCGATTTTTTTTAATCATTCTCACAATATCAAAAGGATTATCCAACATATTGAATACCATTTGGAAAGACACACAATCGTTGATGCGTTGCTTTTTTACTCACGATATAACAAAACCGATTGTTTAAATATTTCTTGAAATCAATATATACGACATTCTTTAAACATCCGGTATTTTTTTGACAAGAATATACATATAAAATTCTTCCGTCAATGAAATGAATTTTATTCGGATCCTGATTACCTAAGTCTACATTCGTAAAGACTTCTCTATCGTATGTATGTATTTGATTCCATATGTAAAAAATGATGCAGAAATTCCTTTTTTGTATGTTCATCTTCTAAATATCACCAAATTCTTTTATCTCGATAAGTTTCTAATCGCGTTGCGAACGTTCTTGTTTTCCTCCATGCAAAAAAAGCCCTATCATGATGATAGGACATGGTATTCCCCATTATATTGGCTTTACCACCTTGCATACTGTAGGTTGGTGTGTGCTGCGAGCCAATCTCTAACACACTCTTTATAGGTATTTGTATCCGAATAAAAAGATGATCGTAAATCATTTGTGAATGGCAGAAACGTATCAGTCCCCACTCCATTTGTTACACATTAATTATTTAAATCGTGAGTGAAAAATGCAATCAAAAGTAGGCCAAATGTAGGCCACTAAAATAAAAAACCCTTTAAATAAAGGGTTTATTATCGATGGTGGGGACGGTGGGATTATTAAAATTTATATTTTTATATGTTTTTATATCTTTTATCGTTATTTTTCTTCTATTTTCATGTATAAATTCGTACATTTTTTATAGCTCAAAATGTATCTCAATAAAAAAATAGCCCATAATGTCGCCCACAAAACTAAAAAAGGCATGGGCAAAATGCCCATGCCTACTCGCAAGAAAATAGTTGAACTTGGTTTTTAGAAACCAATAAAACACGTGTCAAAATAATTCATCGGCAAGCTCATACGTCTTTTCAAACACCGATGGCTTGCACGGGTAGAATTCTCCATCTACACCTTCTAATGTATTGACATAGCCACCTTCCAGGTAGCCATCTCTCCAAACCAGTGTCAAATTACCTTCGCCAAATTTGATGATCTTGTCACGGTTACTGAAGTTGAGCTGCATCGCCTCGATTACGATTGGTTTCTTGCGATAGTGGAGCGCCAATTCAATCACCCGACTTTCCGAAAATGCTTAAAAGCTTTTTGAGAAGCCCGATCAGTGTGCCAATGAGCCCGTTTAGTTCTTTGATATCTGATTCATTACTTTCATCTTTTTGTACGTTTTCTGCCTCATTTTGTGGATTATCCGCAATTTTAGACTTGTAATGGTCAAAATCAACGTACATAGCGTTCTTGTCTAAAGCAATACCGGTCGCTTTATCAATGCTCGTGTACTGATGAATGGTACCGAGCATACTTGTATCTGAGTGGTATCCACCATCGTCAGCATCCCATGCAGCAATCCACTTATCATAGCTATCTAATCCTGTTGTCAACCAATTTTGGAACCACCACGTCGAACTGTATATGCCAGTATACCATCCAAGATCTGCTACCGTCTTGCAGAACTCTTGACACACTTGCAAACAATGATCAGCGGAAAGTAGTCCGCGGTTTCGTTTCCAGTTGTCTGAATCTTCCATATCGATCCATACACCAAGCGTAGCACCAACCTCTTGTGCCAATTTAACGGCATACTCTGCCTCAAGACGTGCCCCATCTACGGTATAAGCATAGTCATAACAATATACGCCATAAGGTATGCCAGCTTGTTTGCATTGATCAACCCAATAATATAACAACTTGTCACGATAATCATGGTTACTTGTTTCTTCGCCGTAACAACACTGTATGATCGCAAAATCATATTTTTTGAGATTGACAGAACCTTTTGGATTTGCGTAACTCAAGTCAACTCCCCAATGCTTTACATTGCTGGTATCTGCTGTGTTCCTTACTGTAGCTTTGGTGTCAGTATTTTTATTCTCTGTTTTAGTTTCAATTCGTGGATCAGTTGCATAGAAATCAGCCCATTCGGTGGAACGGCTATTAGATGGGCTGCACGCAATCCAGTATTCAACACCATCCTTGACATATATGATATATCGATGGTCAGCTGTAACAGCTTTAGCGGTGTACTCAACGACAGTACCAGAATTGACCGTACCCGTTTTTACTCCATCATATGATCCTTTACGAATTGCGACGCCGTCTACCTTGAACTTTGTAAAGCCGTGCTCTTGCGTTTTGGATACTGGTGATTGTTTCTCACCAATCGTAGCCCACAAATCTACACCTTGCTTTTCGCTTCCTGAAATCGCGACAAAGTAGCGATACATGCAGCCGTCATTTTGATGTTCGACCCAAGAAATATATCTATGTCCATTACCTACCCATTTTTGCGTATAGGTAAGCTTCTTGCCAATCGGCAATGTTTCTACCGCCAGTCCATCTGGTCTATCTCTACGTTTTTTTACGGGTTGGGTAAGTACCACAATGCCACTTTCGCTAATCAATTGGGATTCTGCATATCCAATCGTTGATGTGACGATAGTGCTTGTACTTGATTTTAGACGAAATGCCGTATCATAGGTAGCCTGGTAAGGAAGCTTGATCACGTTAAATGACGAACCGCCAGCAGGGTGCGTATACATGCCTCCCTGATTCTGGCCCAGGAAATTTCCATATCCGCCACCAGCATCACTATCAAAAATTGCGATATGTGATGTAGGGGTTACCGAACAAGGGCGAAACACCACCACGTCACCTGGCTGTAGTTCGCGAACCTCGTAGAAGTATTTTAGCATTCCATTTGTGGCTCTCTGTGTCCAAATGTCCTGTACATATCTAGTTGCTGTACAACTAGCATAAGGCACACATTGAGCAATACAAAATTCAGCGTATCCATCCCAACACTGAAAACCATAGGCATGATCTATATCATACCCACGATTCAATACCATAGCTTTAAATTGTGCGTAAGCCATCATAACTAATCACCTCGCCTTTTCTTGCTTTCCTGTTCAAGGTCTTCTACTGTTTTTAATGCCTCATTCAACCTAGTTGTTAATGCCTTGTAATCATCTTCGGTCAATGATTCATCCACATTGTTGACTATGTTTTTAATAAATTTAGGAATTGGAACTCCACTTTTTTCACAGTTTTCCATGATGCTCATGAACTCCATGAAAATGATGTACGCAGACACGCATGACATGAGCTCTCTTGGCAATCCCATGGAAAAGCTAAGCAACTCGCCAATCAGTAGAATGGCAATCTCTCCGGTCTTTTTAGACAGTCCGATTCTCATGCGGCTCGATTGAAATGTCTTGGTCGCCATTGCATGGACAGTCCCTACAAAGATATCGATGCCCATCATTAAAAGTGGTGTCGTAAGACACCACCCTTCGTTTACAAAGTGGAACCGCATCAAGATATCGATCATTCCATTTTGATCCATATTATCTTGGTTCCTTGTAGCCTAATGCCGTATCACTGTCTGCAACGCCTTTTGTCGTAGGGTCTGTGATGATCCCCATAGCAACAAGAATATTAATGATCAGTCCGATTAGCTGGACGATCTCATTCTGTGATACCTTTGGCGTCACACCAAGCAAAGACATCATTTGATAAATAAAAGTGACCAATGCACCACACATAGCCACTAAAGTAGTTTTGTTCTTGAATCTAAGTTTCCAGTTGATCATGATATTACCTCCCTAAATAACCTGTTTGGCTTCTCCATTGACATTTACCCACGCCTTGATGGCGCGCTTTTTCTCACCGTCGATATTGACCCAGATAGTACCTTTTTTACCTGTGCCATTGTCATTGATCCATTCCTTGATCTGCGTGGATGTGGTAAATGAAATGGATACACCTGATGATTTATTGCCATCTGCATCAACGCTCTTGATCGTGACGTTATATGCCGTCCCAGCTTCCAGGTTGGAAAACTGATAGAACGAATCAGTAGTGGTCACTGTAGATTGTACAGTACCTCCGGAAATGGTAAGCTCATACGATTTGGCTTTTGCATTGGCTACCCATTCTACTTTTGCACCGGTCACACCAATATAATCCGGGTTGACCGTTACACCTGTCGGCGCATCCACGGTAGACGTCAATTTTGGAAGCAATGATGAAATATCTTTACTAATCCAGTTTTGCTCAATAAAGCCATATGTGTTGGCGTTATAACTAGGATTATCTTGTGGCAATAGCATGATCATTTGAGATGCAACAACAACATTGCTCAATGTACCATCACTGTTATAAGAATATACGGCCGCTCTAGTTTGGTCTAAGGCCGCTTTTGTAGTCGTAGCTCTTGTCCATATGCCACCGTATGGAACATTGATCGTGTCAAATACATCGAGGATACGTCCATATTGACTATCATTTGTTCCACCTAATAATTGATATCCATTATTTACTCTCCAATAGTAGTATGCTCTGCTTGATTTTGATATCACCCGTTGATTATCGACCAACACTCTTATCTTTCGAGCATCTGCATCCAATTGATAGTAGATATAGTTCTCGCAACGATAGTTGGATGACTCGTGAAATTTGACCCATCCAACGTCAACTCTATTTCCCCAAGCCATATCTAGCCCTCAATCTGCACATAGATATCTCCAGGCTTCCATCCGCTGTTAGATGGATCCCCAGTACCATATTTGATGCTTGATGTGGACGCGGCCATGATGATCGGTCCAATGGCATCCAACAGAGCGTTGTATTTATTCTGCCAGTCTGCTTCGCCTTTTGTTAATTTGTATTGGCTTAAATCGATCGTGTTCGTTGTATTTGTAGTGTCTGCCATTTTGATTACCTCCTAAGATAAAATGATCTGCAAGCTATAGATAGCACCGTTTTTGAACGTCACGGTATAGTGGTTATCATCTACTTTATTGATCGCATCCGGTTCCATCGTGGCCCCGTTATCATCATATAAAGCATGCTTATCTGCATATAACATAATGTTATCAAGGTCCTTGCAGATGTAATGGATATTTACGTGAGTGATCTCGCTTCCGCCGGCAGGGCCTCCTACGATGATACCGGCTCCATATTTACCTTTGAATCCATTGATGCATGGATATCTGCCAAGGCCATGTTTGATCGTACCAAGCAATATCTGATTCAGTGTATAGCCGGTTTCCAATGCACTGATTCGATTGGAAAGCACTGCTTCATTGGTATCGGAAATATCTTGATACGCCGTCTTTGCAAGATTGCAGAAATATTTAGCGTTATCGGTATCTTCTCCTGCACGTGTACCAGTACCACCATGAGCATAGCTTTCTGCTTCCTTATAACCTTCATTGACCAATTCCTTTACCTCTGATACAGATGTTTCATAAGGGTTTTGAATTGGCTTTACAGATGGGCTTACATGCAATGTCAATGGGTAATAAGATACCATCTTGTCCGGATCGGATGTCTTGTATGTAGTGATCTGTGCTTTGTAATCTCCGGCCAATGCCGTAGTCTGTGCGTCTACCGTAAATGTGATCGTGTTATTTTCTTCATCAATCTTCACCTTGTCGTGAGGTATCTTCAGAGTGTTTCCACTGATCGTATTTACGTCGACCGTTGCCATGATATATTTCAACGATTCGTATGTAGTTACCTCGATGATGTAATCTGTATCGCCCTGCATCATTGGGATCGTTGCTTCCTCATGGTTCGCTAATGTGATCTTATACATAATCGCCTTTCTAGGTCATTCTGACCAACGTATAAAGTGGCATGCATCACGGCATGCATACCACTGTTCTAGCCAGGTAACGTTATCATGTAATACTGCTTTATGATGCCATTCACTGTTTTTATACATAATTTATTGACGTAGGACCCTCCGCCATCTCCTGCTCCATCCGGCATTTCCGGTGCCCATCCCGCAAGATATTTCTGCCAGTCGTTGCCCCATTGAGCACGCGGACTGAAAGCCGGGCTTCCAGGGTCTGCCGGCCTTTCGTAGTTGTACAGATAGGCCATAGCAAGATATCCGCCTGATCTTGTCGATTTTTTGAACGACTCAAAATCAATCGGATAGGATGCCGTTGGATAGTATCCTGGGCCACTGTTGATCAAGTCGCATTCCATGTTCCCGTAATCACTTAATTTGGCTTTTCGTGATGCCAGATATTCTGTGCATACGGTAAATGGTGTCCACTGTACAAGGCCGAATCCAGGACCGACACCCGTTGCGTCCGATTGCCATCGGTTTGGATTCACTGAGCTTTCGTACTGAGCATTTCCAAGAACGCCGCAGCAAGCCTGCAACGTCCATCCATGCTTCAGATGCAGATAACCATATAAGCATTTTGCATTGTTGTTCATTTCTGCCTGGTTCAATGCCCTTGTAGTTGCCGGTATGATCCATGCTAAGTTGGAAATAAAATTAGGTCTCAAAACGATTTGCGGCGCTCCTAAATTGATCAAATTAAAAGGGCCTCCATACCCATCTGTGTTTTGATTTTGACCAAAGAATGTATTGCCACTATGCACGATGGCCACATGGTTGAAACTGAAGAAAACGATATCTCCAGGCTTTGCCTGTGACCATGATACCTGTGTGCAACATGATCCTAATACCGTGCTTCTCCAGTTGACACCCCATTCCCATGCCGTAGCGTATCCAGGAACACGTACCGTACGGCCAAGCCCCCATGATACGTATTCTTCGGCACCGGCATAGCATTGCCCAGAACCATACCATCCGGCAAGATGCGACTTGTAGAAGTCCATGTATTTTTTAGCCATTGTCTGCAGTGCTACTGGTTTCTGTGTAGTAGCTCCACAATACTAGTTCTCCTAATCTGACTTCGGTCTTTTTGTATCCTTCCTTATCGGATTCAACCTCTTTTTCTTCGATATGGTCTGTAATTTCACCAAATAATTCTTGACGGCGATTTGCTTGTGCTTCTTTTTCTTCTTTGGCTTGTTTGTCTGCAATATATTTTTCATAATCTGCCTTTGAAAAGTAGATATGTAGCTTCTTATCAGTCTTGGATGTGTACGTCTTGAAAGCATGGACTTCCGGCCATCCTTCGGGCATACCGTCCCATACCGCTTCGATATCGATATCTTCCGATTTCTGCATCGCGATATTTTCGATATTTCCATTTCCTCCTACTTTCACATATACATTTGCTTGCGACATAATTTTCCTCCTATAAAAAAACTGGTGGCGAATATAGCCATCGGATCACAATCGATGAAATGCCATCTCATAGCCACCAATATTATTCGCCAATTGTTCAAAAGGTAACCGCTGCATCAGGCGGATCTACTTATGGAAACTACAATAAGCAGTACAAAATTAGTACAGATAGTAGTGGCGGTGATCAAGCTATTTCATTGATGGGCCCATACATTGTTGGCTATATGTGGAGACGTATCGGTTAAGCTACCCGCCGCCAAATGTATCCGCCGATATAAGGCATCATATTGTTATGGGATTGATTGCCGCCGGTTGATGCAGTCTTATATGCCCAGTTAGTATTACCTTTTTGACTCAAGTCGGCCACAACATAAGACCCACCACCTAAATTTGCAACTTGCACTTTTCCAGTGCTAGATGGGGAGTGATTGTGGCTCGGCATCTCGTTTACGGTAAGCTGATGGCTATATTCGCCACCAGTTGCACCTGCCGTAAACGTCATCTGCTTGCCATTCGCATCTGTTCCGGTTCCTGCGCCAATCAATACACGGCCTTCTCCATACGATACCCACGACCCGCCAAAAAGGTCGCCTGGATTAACATTGTTTGTGGATAGATATAGACAGCCGATCGGATGAAACTTGTTCAAGATATATTTATCCAGTGGAGTACCTTTATTGGCATTGTTTAATTTCGTATTATGTGCAGATATCTCAGAGCTTGTCTTACTGCTGTCTTCCATGACGTTTGGCATCTCTGAAAAATAAGAATCGCCATGAACCTCAAACCAGTTCTCATACGCGCTCTTTACTGCATCTGTCTCACTGCCTGATAAGTTTAGATCAGACTGTTTGAACAAGGACATGGCCTTTCCCGAATTGGCCCAGTTGATAAGCGTGTATGTCGAATTGACATGTGCATAAGCGTAAATATAATCGCTCATAAAATAGTCTTTCAATCCGATCATGACCTCATACTCTTTGGTCGCATCAAATATATTTCCACCGTGATATTCCGTGTTGATTGCCGTATACGGAGAACTTGTTACTGTATTCAATGTTGTCCATGATGCAGCATCCGTAGCCTTATATTTGATGATCATGCTTGCCGTATTTTTGTTATCCAATTTAGAAATATCGTACGTATAACGGAATAAAGCATATGTACCACTGTTTTCATCTACAGTATAAGAACTATTGGCTCTCTGCACCGAAAACATACTAAACATGGGCTTATAATATGTAAGTATAGATACTGCTCCTGTCTTTGATGCGGTACGTCCACGACTATCGGTAACAGTAACAGTATATTCAATATCGATCGTATCTGAATTTGTCAGAGGGCCATTTATCACATCTGTAGTAAACGATTGACCAGTATATGACTTTTTATCAATGTTTGTAGTGCAAGAAGCAATAGCGGAACCATTTGAACCGGATGCACTGATATTAAATTTAAGCTGGGATTTTTCAGCTACATACTTGCCAAATTTAGATGCGATAGAAGACACTGCTTCGGATATCGATATGGTACCTATAGTCGGTACATACGATTCCGGTATCTTTACCGTTATGCTTGTTTGCTTTGAACCTATTAGCGTCGATCCATTATAGGTATATAAAATAAGATTCAGTGTAGCCAAATCCGACTCTGTAATGCTTGATGCCAGCGAAGTAGGAATGGCCCATGCTTCACTGATGCTTGTTGCACCACTATCAATCGTCTTGATATCTACTGGATCGCCATTATTCAATGAGTAAGCTATCTTATGACTAAATGATGAGACATTAGGTGTCCCTTTTATCGTGATGGAATTCCCTAAAGTCGTTCCATTTGATATATCTACAGTAATATCAGTGGCCCTTGGAATATCAGTTAGCTTAAGCGTTCCTGATACGGTGCCACCTTTAGGAAGATAATAAGCAGTACCTACTTGTTTATAAGTGGCACTTACGCTTACATTTTTTGAACCATCTGCGTCATGCCCAACGGTCGTCGTTCCAGAACCAAGTGACTGTGAACCTCCATTAGTCATGACATTGATGTTTACGGCCTTGGCCAGTACATGTGCTCCATTGATATAGATATGTATCTCACCCGCACCGTTGTACTGTGCCGTACCGCCAGTAGAAATAAGCGTAGCCGAATATCCTACATTTGAGGTATTGTTAGCTACGCTCGTTGAGTTTTCTGTTACCTGAAATCTTAATTTCCAGTATCCCAGGCTGACTTCTTTTGTTAGACTTGGCATATCTATTTACCTACTTTCTTGAAATCCAATGATCCATTTGCTCTTGGCACAAATGCGAATTTACCAATGGTCATGCTGTTTGCAAAATTACCATCTGTTACATACATCTGATTGTTTGCAAAATATGCAACCTCATTTCCATTTTGAAGGAATGCCAACTTTTCGTTCGTGATATTCGTCTTGAAATCACTGTCTGATTTTCCTAGTGATAGACCATTTTTATCAAATGTCATGTAATTATTAACATTGTTTGCTGTTTCGGTAAGGTCTGCAACATTTGATTTGACGCTGTTCAATTCAGATATATTTGCTGATATCTTTCCATCATATATACCAAATTGTGTATTCATGGACGACTTATATTCATTCAATGCATCTTTGGTCGCATAGGTACTGTATACCTGCTGCAAGATATGATCCTGTGCATTATCGATTTGACTATCTACATTTGAACTGATGATGTTCATTCCTTCTGACAATGCGTTGTATTCGCCATGCAATACCGGTTCTGTTTCCTTTGTTGAACCATTATCGAATGTGACGATCATCTTCTCCCAAAGATATTCACCGTCAGAAATATTCGGTATCGTTGTCGTCCATGAATGACCACTTACCAAAGTAAATGTGTCTCGACTGTTTGACAAATAATAATATGGCGTTATCTTGGTGATGCTATTGCTATACACCCCGATGACACGTGGAGTCGATTTATGTGATTCGCCGGATGAGAATTTTATTTCTTCATAGTTCCATAGATACCTGCTCGTCGCATTTGGTTGCTGCACTGTCGTTGACCATGACGTTGGAGCCGTTGTTGCACTGCTATTGACGTTGTAATATTCGATGATATCTGTGATCCCTATACCGTCATCTCCGACCCATTTAACCCATGTATATTTTGTAGGATCATCACTGTCTGCTTCATTTACATCTGTAACATAATGTCCAACCCATGTTTTTGATTTTGACCACGTATGTGAGAATCCAATCTTTCCATCATTTGAATTGGCATAGGCAATATGCAGGAATGAGGAAGTGCCAGATGGCCCCCTTTGGCCCTGAGCTCCCGTATCGCCCTTGATTCTTGCCCATGTATATGAGCTTACTGTCGTAGGGTCTGCCGAGTTGTAATCCGTGCATGTGCCGATGTAGGTACCAACATCTTCTCCGCTGTTTCCTGTGAAGGTCTTTCCTCCATCGTTGGAATACTTGACATGGAAGTACGGTGTCTTTCCATCTGCGCCTTTCGCACCTGGTGTACCATTTGTTCCATCGCTCACGGTCTGTGTATGCGTACCGTTCTTATCCGTGATGGATATGGTCGTTACACCGCCGCTCTTGGATACGGAAACTATTGGGGATACACCGTCTGTACCGTTTTTGCCCGGATCACCTTTAGCACCAGGATTGCCTTGAGGACCAGTATCACCTTTAGTCCCATATGAACCAATGATTACAGGGTCCGTTACTGTGGTAGAATTGTCGGTCCATAAGGTCTTTGAATAAGTCCACAAGTATTTCTTAACTGAATCTGTCAATTGTACATCTGTGGTCCATCCGTCACTGTCTCTAGTAACACTAGTATTTAACCCCGTAGCCAGATAATAATGAGTAATTGATTTTACGCCTTTGCCTGTATCTCCAGTCTTTCCGGTAGCACCTTTGACACCATCGATTCCCTGTCTTGCAACAGAATAATATTGTGCTGTCGTGCCATCACTGAAATTCAATGTGATACGGGTCCACAAGTAATTTCCTTGCAGGATATCCATTGGTTTGGTCATCCATGCACCGATTGGCGCTTCAACCGAGCTTGTACCTTCCTGATACTCGACGGTATAGCTCTTTATCGTTAATGAATCACCTTTATCGCCTTTTGGAATCTGAAAATTAAAAATGGCATCGTTTGTCGTGCCACTATTCGTAACGATTGCATTTGTACCAGCACTTCCAGTAGTGACCGTACCGACCGTAACTGTTGCGGTATCACCTTTGTCACCTTTCGGTCCCTGAGCGCCTGTCTCACCTTTATCACCAGTAATGATTGTCTTCATTTCCGGTAGTTTTACCGTCTGTGCATTTCCATTGGAATCTGAAAGTGTGAGCATGTTGTCATTAACGCTTAGCTCATAAGTTATTGGTTTCCATTGCGTCTGACCGGTCACGATACCATTGGTTACGTGGAATGAGTCGCCAACAAATGTACCGGTAATGCCTTTCCCAAATACACCGCCATCATATGATTGAAGACCGTTCTTGTCGAACTTGATATATTTTGACCCATCACTGTTTCCGACCTTGCCAAACCAGATACCTTTCTGATTGAACAGAGTAGAGTCTTTCCAGTTCCATCCGGAGCCATCTGCCTGTTGCACGGTCGTTGCCTGTACGCCATCAGAACCTATCGCTATAGCTCCATATCCGGTGCCTTTTAGCGTGTTTTCTACTTTGACGACTTGATACCCGTTCTGATTATTTTTGTCTAGTGAGATAGCCATTTGCGCTTTCTGACCATCGATGACACCGGTAACGGTATCGGCATTGGCGGCTGCAAGAGGTGTATTCAACACCTTTCTTGCCGTCCGGTTTTGGCGTGCCTGTTCAGCATAATAATCAATGTTGTAATCGCCTAATGTCATCTTGGTGACAAGCTCATTGACACAATCATATGTGATCTCTTTGACACGAGCCTTGGTATTGATGTCAAGATCTTCGTTATACACGATGCACGAATCGCCAAGGCACAATGTGATCAGTGATTCGTAGCCCTTATAACGAGTCACTTGTGTAAGGTCACTGAAATCTACATCATAAGTGATGCTCGGCACATCGACCTTGTTTTCTGTAAATTCTTTTTCAGATGCCTTGATCAGTTCCTGATTCATCTTATCCTTTGTGTCGCATACGATGATATCCTTATCTTCACTGCTTCCGGCGTCCTCTTTCAAACGTATCTTTTCATACTTCATGATGGTCGGATAACCAACCGCATAGTCATTGAAATGCGGCGACCGTACCGATGTAAAGACCCCTTCTTTTGGTTCCAGATGATGGCCATTATAAGCTTGTGGCCATATCTCTGTTACGAGCTTTGATGTATCAATCGTGTACTTGATATTGGTCATGGACAGTCCAGCAGAGATACGAATCAGTTCTTCATCCGGAGAATTTCTGAACCGGTCAAGTTTTCGTCTCCATAGGAAACGGTAGTTGTCGGTTACAAAATCACCGCCCCATCGGTTGATGAAAGAATTGTCTTCATCATCATTGATGCATTCGAGCATGTTCTTCCATTCCCAGTATGCCGTAGCGGTCTGTTTATCCTGTTCTATCGAGAAGCCAATGGGCGCCTTGCATCTTGTTATCAGTTCTTTGATTGCATCCGATGCCATCTTGTCAACGATATGGATATGATCATTTACCATATACTGCCGTGCATCATAGAACACCTGCGTAGCTTCTGCGGTAAATAGGTAAGGCCCTTTATCCGCTTTCGTGATACGGAATGCCTGTACCTTATTTATACCAATCGATTCAGTAAGGCTTTTCCGCATCGTGACGGCAATAATACCTTCCTTGACGATATAGTCATTCAAGCTCTTATCAAATGGCACCTGCATATCCAGTGACCACAAGCCATTACATTTCATGGATACCGTACACTTGGTAGGAAACAACGGCCATGATCTTGCGGAATCATAAGTAAAGCTGCCATCCGTATCAAAATTGATGGCATTTGCTTTTATGGCTACTATCTGTGTCATAGGCTCCTCCATCTAGGCTTGCATGTAACGACGAATCCAGGTGTCACATCAATTACATTTCTTCCTGGTGCCAGTCGCGCTTTTTCTTCCAGTCCTGAACGTCCGGCACGATAGATACCTTCCTGATATGGGTACTTGCTATAAGTAAGAAGCAATTCCGTATCGATGTAATATTCCCTGTCCGATTCACAATTCAATACGGTGATAGGATCATTTCCATTCACGGATATCGCAAAGTCATTATTAACACCTGTATGGTTTACGATACGCCACAATGGGTAGCATTCGATGTACGGATTATATCTGATATCATCGATCGTTCGCCATTTCTCACCGCCAATAGACCAGTCAAACGGGTCCAGTGTAAAAGTGATAGTAAAAGAACCGACCATATGGCCAGTTCTCTCACATTCTGATATATCTGCCTTTTCGATGTTCATGTACCACTCGGCATCATCGCTTTGCTGCAAGCGATGCACCATGCTGTTATCATTGGCAGACATGATCCAGTTCTTTATCTTTCGATACTGGTTGTACCATGACTCTTTGAGTTTGTTATCGTTAACGAAAGAACAACTAAACTCCATCGTCTTGTTATCATAGGTGCCCATAAATGAACTTGTCGTACCGTTTCGCCCAAGGACATCATCAAAGTCGTGGTACTTTGGCTTTGGTGTGTCGATCTTGGCAACCGTAGCTACCCGGATCCCATATTTGAAAGAAGAAACGCCATCGATCATGAAATGGTATTCACTTGGTTTCTTTTCCTTGATTATCCATCCCATTACGAACCACCTCTGTTTCTGTCTTCTCTGCTTGCGATACGTTCAATATGTTCGATGACCGTATCAGATACCTTATCTCCATCAAGAACAGAAACCACATGTACGGTCGTATTTAACGGCCGTTCCAATTCATCTGTTCTTGTTTCGATATTGCTCAATCGGTCACTGATGTTCTTCAACAATCCATACAATCCATAACTGTTAGAACTGCCTACTGCCGTACCATAATTAAGCGATGTAGGAATAGACGATACAGTAGCGGTTGCCACTTGTACGGCCGTTCCTGTAGCCGCTCTAAGCATTGCCATTCGTCTTGGTGACAGACTGTCAAGTCCTGATGCCATACCAACTAATGAATCTACAGTACGAATTTCTGGAAGCGCATATTGAGCTGTTATGTAAGAGGGAAGCTCTGATATGCGGTCTGAAACAGCACTATATAATGATCTGTGTTGCTTACCTTTCTTTCCTTTGCTGCCACCACCACTGTGATCTCCAGTAGCATTGTTCCACATTTCTTGAATCTTGCTTGCAACGGTTGCGGCTGTACTAGCAAGCCATCCGACTAATGTGCCATCAAACGATTTTCCCATCGAGTCGGCTGCACTGCTTGCTTCTTTTGATTTATCCATTTTGCTTGCAACCTCTTTTGAACCGGAATCTGCATTTTTAGATGCTTTATCCATGTCTTCTTTTACTTTAGGTGCAACAACCTTTAGTTTTTCTGCTGCATCATTAACAGAAATTTGTCCATTCAATATCTGCTGGGTCAAGCTATTAACAGTATCAGTACCGGCTTTTCCTGCATCTTGGGCCATGCCCTGAAATTTGGCGGCATCTTTGATTCGTTGCGTTGCCGCTTCTATTGAGATACCACCTTCACCACCGTTTGCACCTGTAATGATTCCTTGAATCAGATTAGTTGAAATCAATGAACCATCAAGACCGGCATTTGTAACGGCTTGCTGGAACGTGATCAATGCATTCATCGCATTCATTTGTTCCTGTACGGTACCAAGGTTTGTAATCATTCCTTCTGCCGCTTTCAATGGAATTTCAGAACCTTTCTGTGATGCATCATCTACTGCCTTTTGGAAACTAATCAATGCGTTCATTGCATCGACCTGTTCTTGCATGGTGCCACTATTGTTCAAGATTCCATTAGCAAGAGATTGTGGAATAGCTGTACCTGCTTTTTTCGCATTCTCAATCATGCTTTGGTATTTGTCATATGTATCAAGGTACGATTTAGCAGCATCGACATCACCTTTGCCATTTCTAATGGCTTCTGCCAATGCTTGTGGTATTTTGATACCTGCTTCTTTTGCCGATGCTTCAAGGTTATTCAATCTGCTTTTCAATGTATCATCGAAATCAGTAGCATTTACCGTTTGGCCTAAGTTTTCTACTTCCTTACCAGTGTTTTTTAATTCGGTTTGAGATTCTTTTAATTTTGTATTTGTAGTATCGATATCTTGATTGATTGCATCCAATTGAGCTGCATGTGAGAAATCTCCATTCGATTCTTCATGAATGATTTCTTTTTGTTTAGCTCGTAAGTCCTGCAACGATTGTGTCAGAGCATCGACTTCGGCTTTCTGTTCTGCAAATGCCGTTACCACTGCAATATAAGCTTGTGCCTCAGCCTGTTGTTTTGCTGTTGCTTTTAATTGTTCGGCATATGCCTTTAAGTCTTGCGTATTGGTCACGACGTTTCCAGCCTGGTCAACAAGCTTACCGGTTGTCTCATCAACATGATATTTAAAATCCGGATAGATGGAATTTAGTTCGTTGACGGCTTCTTTCATCATCGCTTTTTGAGTGGTATTCAAGCTTTCTACTTGAGTAAGCTGTGAAATACGATCTATCAATACATCTGTTTTAGCAGCCTGTTCTTCATATGACTGCATAGCCGAATCGGCACTGCTTTTCAAAGAATCGATACGATTTTTATAATCATCATATCCAGTGATAACTTTCTGTGTAGATGCATATAATGCATCGTTTGTTTCCATTTCTTTACGAGCACTTTCCATGAGTTCTTCGTGTCTTTGCTTCGCTAAATGGATAGCTAGAGCGGCCGCGCCTAATGCAGCTGCAACACCTAAAATAATTGGAGTTGCTGTTGCGACGACACCTTGTAGCGAAATCATCTTTTTTCCAAAAGATTCAGCCGACGTTGCACTTTCCATCAATTTAGCAGATACCATCGTTGCACCGCCTGATACTGATTCCATCGTGGTTGCCATAGCACGCATATTGGAAGCATACGTCAACGCTTTGCTTCCTAAAGTTCCCATAAAACCAAGGACGCTTTGAACACCTCCTGCAAATTTAGAAGTCAACTTCAACGCAGGTGATAATGCCGCTGTAAACAGTAAAACATTTCCTACTGTTCGTTTCGTTCCATCAGACAGTTCCGTGAAATTAAGCGCGATGTTCTTAACACCTTTGGCAAGTGCAGTGATAGTTGGTGCCATAGATTGTCCAAGTGAAGCAAAAGCCTGTTTGATGGCTTCCCATGCCTGGATCAGTTGCGATTTCATCGTATTGTATCGTTTCTCTGCCTCGGTCGCCATGGCACTGTTATTTGACCATGCAGTAGCCGATGTGTTGAGAGCGCGCTCCAATACATTTGATGATTGAGCAAGTGCACCCATAGCCTGTGCTTGTCTGATTTCCTTGATGTTAAGATCATCCAGCGTCTTGGTAACGTCTTTGGTATTGCCAATTCCTTTTACAAATTTAAGGAACGTACCTGCCGCATCTTCGCCCCATGCTTTTTGAAATTCTTCAGATGTCATTCCGGATACTTGAGCAAATTTTTGTAAATCTTCATTACCGGTTGACACAGCAAGCTGGATACGTTTCAACATCTTGGAAATAGAACCGCCACCCGCATTTGCTTTGATACCTAATGAACTTAATGCCGTTGACAATCCCAATACCTGGTTTGAATTGAAACCTACTTGTTTTCCGGCAACACCAAGACGCAATGACATTTGTGTGATATCTTTTTCTGTAGTCGCAAATTTGTTACCTAGATCAACGATAGTAGAACCTAAGCGTGAATAGTAGTTATTTGTTTTCTTGCTATCTGAAACCATGATATTGGAGAATTTAGCCAATGTCTGTGCTGCTTCTTCTCCAACCAGGTTGGTGGTATCTCCTAATTCAGTAACGGTCTTGGTAAATCCAACAACTGCTTTCGTAGGGACACCCATCTGACCTGCAAGTTCTGCATAATGTGCAATTGCTTGATACGAACTTGATGTATTTACTGCCAAGTTCTTCAATCCCTGGTTTACCTTTTCCAGCTGTTCCGGAGTGCCTTCTACTGTCTTTGTAACACCTGTAAATGCATCTTCAAAACTGATTGCAGATGCACCTGCCGCGGTCAATGCTCCAGCGCTTGCCAAAGATAACAGTTTTGTCTTCTTTGACAATGAATCTGTTACACGTTCAAGCTTTGCCATGGAAGAATAAGTCTTCAATACCTTTGAATCAGTTGATATAAATCCATTCTGCAGTTCTATCAGCTGATTATGCAGTGCTTGCTCTTTTGCTTTTACAGCCATCGTGCTCTGAGACAGTGCATCATAGTCTTTCTGTAATGCCCTGGCCTGTTTTCTTCCTTCTGCAGTTGATGTATCAACGGCCGCCATCTGTTGTTTCAAGCTTTTCAATACAGATTCCTGTTTGATCACTTGCTGTGATGCTGCGTTCCATTGTTTTGATACTGATCCAATCTTTGTTGCAAGTAAATCCTGCGTAACAGAAAGGTTGCGATATTCAGTTTCAAGCTTCGGATCAAACTTCATTGATTTTTTTAGATTGTTCATCGTCTTATCAAGGCCGGCTGTTTCTGCCTTGATCTTTGACAATGATTTTTCAAGACCGGTTATATCGGCACCAATCTTCAACGTGATACCTTTTAAATTGTATGACATATGTATCACTCCTTATATGATTAAAGACGGTCAAAATCCTCTTGTGTAGCCATCCTTACATGTTCTTCATTATTGTTTGCCATTTGACTGTTATTGACGTTCTGGTTATATCTTTCAACGATGATGTCTTTCATGAATCCAACATCCATTTCATCTATCTCATGGAGAGTGAACCCCATCTGATGCATCGTATAAAAGAGATTGGAGAACGTCAGATTGGCTTTTTTGTATCCTTTTCTTCCTCGGAAGATGTTTCTTTTCCATCAATATCAACGATTGATTCTGAACCAATGAGAATGTTATAAATCCACGTCATAGCTTCTTGACGAAACGACATATAATCTTCAATATCATCCACAAATGATTCAAACGGTTTTACTTTCTTGTTCTTATTGCTTGCCTTGATAGATGCCCACATGACTCTTTCCAATGTCTCTGAAGGCATGTTTCTAGTAAGCAAGATACCAATCATTTCATTATCTGCATTCGGCAGTTCTTTCTTTGTCCGCTCCATGATCTGGTTCTGTGTCCACTGAATCTCCGCAATATCAGCTGTCATATCACTATGGAACTGCTCTCTATAGATACGTTCTGTTTTTCCTTTGTAAACCAATGTATATTGCTTACCATCAATTTTTACGGTCTTTTCCATAATTTCTCCTCTCATTTAATCAAAAAAGGCCAATCGAAATGATTGACCTTGAATCAGTTATATGATTATGCACCGGCACCAGCAGCTGCTTTAAAGGTAGGCGCCGTTGGTGCAGTTGTAAAGAATGTATCATAAGCGGGATCGCCTTTGCTTGCCGCCGCTTTTGTGATCTCTCTGTCATCAACTTTGATAGGTGTAACAGTGATATCCAAAGATTTTGTGTCGGGATCTGTCTTATCTTCTTTTGTATTTGCTTCAAACCCAGGGCGCCCTAATGTTACCTGGAAGAAAATGTGACGTCTTGCCTTTACATCTCCTTGGCATTCAAAAAGCAAAGCAATATCTGCTGTTTGTGCATTTGATACTTCAACGGTCATTCCATTTTCCGATTTTTCATATCCGAACACATCGATCAACACAGATTCTGGAATTTCGGCAACTTCTAATGTACCGGAATAGCCATTAGCAGAGCTTGTCGTAAAATAAGCCATATCATCTGCATAGAATGTATTCGTATCTCCTGATGGATCAATTTTCAAGCTCTTAGCACCTGGCCATGCTACGGGTTTTGCGTATTCCAATCCGGATTCTGTTTTTGTGATTTTTGAATAATAGATGTTTTTTAATCCATATTGTACTTTGTTATCAGCCATATTGACCTCCTATTTAGAGAGATATTTTTTCATTGTGGGAATCAACATATGCTCGGCTTTATCTTCTCCATATTTCCAATGTTTGAACGGTCGCGTCCTTACACCTGGCGCGTTCCATACTTTATGTCCATTCTCTAACAGATGGGTCAATGAATATTCATGACCTTTGGCATAGACATGTCCAATGGTCACCAATGATTGATGTTCCATCTTATAAGTGATGGATTTCTTGTATTTTCCAATACGATTTGGATGGCGGATACGTCCGTTCTTGTCCGGATGTTCAATATTCGCGTTTGCTTTTACGGTATCTTTTGATGATTTTGTGACCTCTGTGGTTGCTTTGTCCACCCTGTCACGCGTCTCAACACCGTATTCTTCCATCATCTGAATAATGGTCTCGCCTAGTTCATCGGGATCGATGATCACGTCATCAACGTTCATATCCAAACCTCACTGCCCATTCGACGACATGCACCTTTTCAGACTGGATATCTTCTTCCATGATCACGTCATATGGAATCTCAAGCGAATCGAGGATGGCTTCTATCTTGGATTCGAGCTCAAAATTCTTTTCATCCGTTACTAAACGAATCTCGTAATCATCAATCTTGACACATACTTTGTCATCCAACGTGAAATTGTCGCTACCTGTACGCATATACATTCCATACGGTGTTGTAGGCTGCGATTTGTAAGCGCCATAACGAAAATGCCCATTGCCTAATAGCTTGACCATTCCGCTTACGAATTGCTTTCTTTTTAGTTCCATGTTTCCACATCCGATCTAAGATATAGTTCGATATTGTCGCCAGTGTAATACCGTCGATAGACGGAGTATGTATTACCTTCCATCTCGACAACTTTTTCATCGTGATAATCTCCGGCAAATACAACGACCTTGTATTGTGCCTTAATGCCCGCCTGCATCGCATCATAGAACTCTTTTTCATAGATGGAACCGACACGGCAAAATACTTCAGTTTTTGTTGGCTCATTTTCTACTGGAACACCATCATCATCTAAGGCTACATTTTTTTTGATCAATGTGCATACACTGTCGCGAAGATTATTCTCACGTGTATATTCATATGCCATGATCAATCACCAGCTTTCACTTTTGACGAATCCAAACGCAATCGGTCAATAAAATCGTTATACATCACCTTAAAATGTTCTTTGTTCTTTACATCTGATGTTCCCATGTTTGCCTTGACGAAACAGATAACAGCAGAAATAACTTCATCTTCTGGTTCTTCCTCGTTGAATACGATTTTCAAACGTTTCATATCATATAAGGCGGAGTTGATATATATCTGCAATTCCTGATCATATGCCGTACTGCGGATACGTTCTGCATTTCTTACGGCATCCAGTAATTTATTTGACATATCAAAACCTCCTATTTGGTTGCAGTTTTCTTTGTACTTGTTCTTTTAGGCTTTGTTTCTTTGATTTCCTCAACCAAAGAAAGAGGGTTGGATAATATTTCCTTCCCTCTTTTTTCATCTACTTCGATTTCCTTACCGATGGAATACAATTCATCGGTATATTTATCAAAGAACTCTGAAATGACTTTCAGTTTCATCTAATTATCCAGATACCTTTTTCTTTAACAAGTACAAGTATTGTGGATCCAAGACCTTACCATCGTTGATTACCAAAGCTTTATCAACATATTGGTTTGTTTCCTGATCAAAGTAATGAACTACTGCAAACTGCATATTTGTATTAATTGCGTATGCTTTTGTTGGAACCCAGTACATACCGAAGTATTCACCATTTGATGCATCGTTGAAGTTCTTAACGATCGTGTCTTCAACGAAAGTAACAGTATGGCCTTTAAAACGGGATTCTTCAGTACCGTCTACTGGATTATATGTTTCCGTATATACTGGACGATTATTGGCATCTGTCAAAGTCTTGATATTGGCTTCATATGTATTTGCCGTCATGACAAATTCTGGATTTTCTCCTCGCATTGCCAATGGAATCTTAGCAAACAATTTAGTTTGCCATGTCTTCCAGTCTTTCATCTCATCGGCTGTAAATTCAATGATATGGTCTGCTTTGATACGACTGTTTGATTTAGCGGCTTCGGTCAAGATACCTTCGCATTCATTGTTTTCTGCTTTTCCAGTCATGATTCGACGTCCATGGCTTTTACATAAGCTTCGACAATAACAGATGCCACTTTTTGTTCAAATGCATCAACAGATAATACATCCTGTAACAAGGTACGTGCGATACGGATCTCACCAATATTGTATGAGAATTGTACATAACCGGTAACGGAACCGGCTTTTTGACGATCAGATACGGCATTTTCACCGATACGTTTGAAAGTAGCACCGAAAGAACCGATTGGTACCTTTACACCACCTTGGAAATTCCATTTCGATACCTTGTTATATAATTGTCCGTATTTTCCTTTTAATTCTTCAATGATTTGTTGAACGATCGTTTCTGGCAACAATACACCAAGGTCAGATGCAACACCAGCTGTTCCTGCACGTTCTTCAAATTGCAATACATCAGATTTTACACCAGTTTGTACATATTTACGGAACGCTTTACGATATTCCATAGATTTACGAGATTCTAAAGCCTTTTCTTCGTCCGTCAGTTCTGGTGTATTCATTCCAGGTTGTTGAATGATAGAACGTTTTTTAGACAATTTCTTACGTAATTGTTCTTGTTTTTCGATTTGTTCATTGATTTCTTTTTCACGTGCTTCTAACAAATCAACTTCTTTTGTTAATGCATCGATATCTGCACCTTCTTTTTCCAATTCGGCGGAGATTTCTTTACGACGTTGTTTGATTTGTGAAAGATTCATTTCTTTTACGATATCTTCGATATTCATCTTATAGTCCTCCTAGTTTTAATTTCAGTTCAAGCTTCTTTCGTTTTAGCTCTTGGGCTTTCTTTACTTTGGCTTCCAATTCTTCAATATTCTTTTTCCTTGCACTGATAGACGTCTGATTGTTTGCCGGAATGGAAACTGCCGATACATCGAATACATCGCTTACTTTGTTGACAACAAATGTTCGGCTTGATGCGTCAAACGTATCTCCATTCGGTGCGATAAGGAATCTCCATGACATCTTGTTTACCATTCCCGACCGAATGTCTTCATAAAGCTGTCTGGCTCCCTCTGTCTTTGACAGGTCCGCCCAAACAAACAGTCCTTTGTCATTTACTTCAAGACCTAAAGTCCCGTTGCTCTGCCGTGCGAACACGCGTCCTTCATGGTCATATTGAAGAATGACATCATCCATTCTCGCCCCATCAAATGCTTGAGGTGAAATGCGTTCATAGATCGGGTTTCCATTGTCATCATGGAACAGAACATACGGTTCAAATGTCGTAGCATATCCTTCTACATAAAAATCACTCTCGATTCTTTTCTGTTCCGTGTCCTGGTTCATTTGGAATGCCATCATCCTTGTTTGAGGAATATCCGTTTTTGCCATCACCTTTCACCTCCTTCCCCGCCAATGTACTGCCAACATCTTTGGCATTGATATATTCTGACCGGATCACACGTACATTTCCTTCATCATCCGGTAATGGCGGCATATTCAAGATATCTAATGCCTGATTGATCGTAACCATGCCACGATCAACAAACTGTGTGGCCACTGATATCTTCGTTTTATTGGAAGCATATCCAAGACGGTCAGATGTCAGCTTGACTGATTTTCCGGCCATCAGTTCTTCACGTGAAAACAGCAGTTTGGAAATTACTTCCTGTACCTGAATAAAGAACGTTTCAATGGCGCTTTCATAAAATGCATTCCACGTATCTTCACTGTATTTGTTCTGAAGTATATCTTCATTGATTCCCCAGTATGTATAAACACTGTTCTCAATGGCTTTTTTCTGGTCTGCATCGATCATCAACGGTTTAGATTCGATTGGCTTTACATCTTCAAAACGCGGATCATAAAGCAATACACCGCTTTCATTGTTCTCAAGGTTGTTCTTCATGAACATCTTTTGTTGACGCTCATAATCTTCATCATCATCGATAGGTGTATTCAGTTTTGCCATGAAGCGAAGAATACTGTTTGATTTGATCGTACTTGCAGAACTTTTTTCCTGAGCGACCAATAGATCTGCCGTATTTGTGAAAGCATCGTTTGAATCGCCAAAAAGGTCATTCTTGTATTGCATTCGCTTGATATGTCCGACTTCCCATGACTTAAATACCTTGATTTCATCGTTGAATGTAAAACGGTAACACATATCGCCTTCTTCATCTTCAATCACTTCGGTAAAATGTGGCTGTATCGGTATCAATCCAATGATTCCGCCTGATTTATCCTTTTCTGCGTACACTGGAACGATATATGCGTTGTTTTCCATCTGATAGATCGTTGCCAGACGATAATAGAATTGATAGGCCGTCATAGTGTCATTCGGATATTGTGAAATGATAAAATTCTTTATCTTATCATCATCATTGACTAATACGGCTGTTGTTTTCGCACATTCAGATGCGATACGGTTCACGCATGCACGCACTAAATCAATCTCATATAGTGCCCCTTGATAGCTCGTATGGCTAGGTGTATATCCGCTTAAGAGAGTGAAATACTTCTGAATCATGTGTGTATCCTTTTTGGATGGTTTCCCGAAAAAATGCTTAAATAATCCGCTGTTTAGGAATCCCATTCTACACACCTCCTTTTTTTGACTTGTTCTCAAGCCTGTATTTGTATTTGTCGTACCATTTCTGACGTACCGTGTAAGCATCAATTACACTTGCAGCGCCATCTATATGTTTTCTTTCATCGATTTTGCGCATCCTTACACGATTATCTTCGGCGACTTTCTGTATAGCGACACTTGAAAAATGTGTCTGCAAAAGCCCATTTGATCCTGTATGGACGATTCCGTCCTTCACAAGTCCTTCAAACTCATAAATGACTGGTGTAAGATTCGTCCCCTGTATAACGTCATCTGTTTCAAATCCGTATTTATTCATCTCATCAACAAAATACTGTGCAGAATAACGGTCATATCCAACGATCAAACAATGAATCTTGTATTTTTTTCTGATATCAAGGAACCATTGTGTTACATCGGAATACTGAACATAATTCTCTCCACTTGGGCTCAAATATCCAAGCTGCATGAATCTTGTATAAGGAATCATGTCGCGTTCTTCCGCTTCCTTTATACGATTGGCAGGAAGCCAGAAATGCGTAAATATATAATCCTGTCCATCAACTCGTATAAGTATGGTAGCGGCTGTCAAATCGGTCGTTTGCGACAAGTCTACACCGCCTACACCATACATATGTGCAAAATCTTCTATATGCAATGGATCTCCAGTCATTGAAAGAATGTCTTTCTTTGATAACCATGCAGATACTGCATTCTGTTTGATATTGCAGTATTTGGTTAAAAACTCCGACTTGTGTACTGGAGACCCATGTGCTTTCGCTATTTCATCTTCTAGGAATTTTTCAGTAACAGAAACGCCAAGATTTGGCATCGCTTTTCTTAATTCCTCGATATCATCCCATTTGTTTTCATCGTCTATGGCATAAATAAAAGGCAACAACCGTGTTTCATCGGATGTGCCTTGCAATACAGCTGTTGAACGGTTCATGATCTCGTCATAAAGCCCGTTATCAATGTAATTGGCCGTAGATGTATATAAAAAAATGGGTTGCCTTCTCGCACCCACCGCACTAAGCATGACCTCTGCCATCTTCAGTCCTTGTTCACCTTCCCATGCTGCAAATTCATCGAATGTGCAGAAATGAGGGTTGAAACCATCGGATTTCTTTCCATTGAACGCCAATGGAGCCATGACACCTTTCGTTTTTGGGTAATATACATCGTCCCGACGTTTCCTTACTCGTTTGGAAAGCGATGGCACCTGGTCGATCATGTTAAATGCACCCTGAAAGATGATCTTGCTCTGTTTCAATTTCGGCGCCAGGTTATATATCTGCATACCAGGCTCTCGGTCGCAAAACAATATATATACCTGTATCGCCGCCGCAAGCAGTGATTTTCCCTGTTTACGAGCGATGATCAATACAAGTTCACGAAAATGTCTCGTGCCGTCCTTATCCACCAAACCGAACATGCAGGCAACAAAATATTTCTGCCATGGTTCAAGCGTGATAAGGTCTGTCCTTCCTTCATAGTGGTGGCAGAAATGCTCAATAAACCTTATTGCGCGATCTGCTCTTGCTTCGTCATAATAAAAATCGCCATTAGCCAAACCATTTTCGACCATAGCGATATTTTTCTTTACCCATTTACCTACAACATCTGTTCCTTCCTCTATCCTGGCCTTATATTCATCAAGATATCGCATCAAGCATCATTGCTCGACGACTCTTTAAGGAACGCATCAAGCTCATCGTCTTCTTCGCCGTTTAGCATCGATTTCTTGATGGATAATGGCGAAAGCCCGAGCTCTTTTCCGTATTTAAGGATAGTATCGTTGAACTTGATGTTGTTGGTATAGAAAGGAACCGGCGTAAGGTTCGTGCTTCCATTCTTGTTGGTGTATGGAAACACCATGGAATACCCTGTCTTTTTCGTCCATTTGTTCCATTCGCTAAGATTCTTATCACGTAAAGCACACGTTTCTGCAAGCGTATCGATAAGAACGTCATATTCTTCCTTATAGGTGCCAAGAGACATCATTTGTTCAATAATGAAGTTTTTGTACGCCGTCTTGCTCCTGCCTTTTCTTTTTGCCATTTCATTCACTCTCTTTCGTATAATCTATGAGCCTTCCGTTTTCATCAAAATCATAGTAGATCGTTTCTTTCTTTGCGTGTTCCTTTGCGTGGCAGTCGTCACATAACGATTCCAGGTTTGAATCATCGAGAAGTATCTTCACATCCATATAATTTGTCTTGTCGATATGGATCTTGTGATGGACACAGTCTGCCGGTTTATAGATCCCACGTTTCAAGCAACGTTCACACCACGGATGCATTTTTCGATATACCATGCTTCTCTGTGTCCATGTCTTGCTAGAGTAGAACTTACGGGCAAAATTCCTTGCCCCTGTCTTCGTTATCTTTTCGCCAAAATATTTTTTCATATAGATACCACCAATCAAAAAAAGTATCGTGCAAAGAAAGTGAAAAAAGAGACATGGAAAAAAAGGTTGGTGATATCTATATAAAAATGACCCGTCATAAAAACGAGTCATCCAGAAAAAGAGAACGAAAAAACCAAACAAGAAGAGTCCCACGTGGAGAAAGGTCTCTCTTCAATTCTCCACGTATACATCATATCACGGGTAAAATGGTCCGATTGCGACTTTTTAGCGAGTCATTACTGAAATATGCCTTATTTAAAGGGTATCCCCCCTCGTATTTTTCAATGTTCGGTAAATCTAAACTGGGGCAGCCGTTCCTTAGACGTTGGATTTCCAACGAAATATAGGGGGTGATCCGCCGTTTTTCGTCATTTCGACACGCCCGGAACCGTGGCTTTGTATGGCAACGGCTTTCAGTGTGTCATTCGATGACCCACCCGTTCACGTTGTAAGGTCGAAAATATATGATTTCGTATGCTTATTCATATCCTGCCATGACCCGGTACCAAATTGGCTATTGACTTGTAATTTGTGTTGTGCTATACGCGCGTACGCGTTTCAATAAATCGCGCAAAAAAACCAAACAAAAAAAAGATTTTAAAAAAAATCAAAAAAACTATTGACTTAATAAATTAGATGGTGTACATTGAAAGTGCCTCAAGAAAGAGGCCAATCAATTAAGTTAAACTATTGACTTAATCGATTGGGATATTTGAAAATCAAATACTCTTTGGATGGCGCGCGGGTCCACTCGTTAGCGCACACAAGGGATTAGGCCTCAGAGTATCGAGCTTCTAGCTTGAGAGTGTAACACCTATGGACTTGTGAAAGAGTATTGACCGGCACCGGTTAACAGTGCTAGAAGGAGGTGAACGACATGGATAAATTAAAAGAGCTTGTTAAAGTGGCTAAACTAATCAACAAGCTCTTAAAAGAGTTAATAATCATGGTTTTATATATAGCCATGATCATTAAAATTATTGAGGCTTTATTATAAAGCCTCTTTTATTGTAGCATGTCGAAACATATATGAACAAAGAAAAGAAACAGAAAATCATTGAATTGATCATTGAATTAATTATTCAAGTGATCATCGCAATCATCAATCTGATGATCATCGTGATCATCATTTGGTATTGCATTAGTTAAATCAAATACAGGAGGAAAAACATCATGATAGATAAATATTTAACATTAAGAAATAAAAAGGATGCCTTATTGGATCAGTACTCAAAAGCTAATAAAGAAGAAAAAGCGATCATCAAAAAAGAGTATGAAAAAATTGATGATCAAATGCGCAGCATTAAAAAAAGTCTTCCAGAAAAAGTCTGGAAACAACTTTAAAAAGTAAAAAAAGTAGGAGGAAAAAGAAAATGTTAAATCTTGAAAAAGTCATGGCACGCCATGGAAAAGTTGAAGAAATGGCGCCAAATATTCGCTATTACATCGATTTAGGTAACAATCACCTAGACGAAAACATTCTTGTAGAAGTTTCCATTTGTGAAAACGATGGAAGTAAATATGCACTTCCAAAGTTATGGAAGAAAAACGGCTGGATGGATCATGAACTAGAAACTTGGATCCATCTAATGGTTTACGTGACAGATCCAAGCGGTTTATGTCACGGAAAATATAACCCGACTGAAAAAGCTGGAAAAGTAAACTTCGATTGGATGTTGGAAGTTACGCCAGAAAACCTGGAAAAGCTTTTAACAGAAGTTGAACGCCGCGCCGGATTAAAGGAGGCATAAAATGGAATACCTAAAAATTACAAGTGGAAGGAACTTTTCCTTCCACAATAGAGAATTTCACGTCGCTGATCTTCCAAAACAAGATCAGACAGACGGAAACAAATATATGATCCAAGAAGTCATGAAAGATGGATCGTATAACTTATGTTTCAATGAATTGAATTGGGATCTATTAAAGTTCCCGACTATCAAAGAGGCGCGCCGCTTTGTTAGCTATGAAGAATGGTGCATAAAATCAATGCTTTAAAAGTTGTGGAACTTTTAAAGAAATTTAGGCGTGCTAAAAAGTACGCCTTATTAAATGAAAAAGAAAAGGAGAAAAAAATTATGTCTTGTTATGTTTTAGGAAATGAAAGTTTAAGTGTTATCGTAAAAGCTTTTGAGATTTACCAAGTTGAATTTCGAGCAGAATGTTTCAAAAAAACATTAGGCGCCATTCGTGACGTAAATAAAATGCGCTGCGCAATGGGTCAAGCTCTGCTTGATATCAACTGCGCAAGCTATAATTATCGTTACAATGAATCGGGTAAATATAAATTTCAATATATTGATCCAGTGATCGTGAAAAACGGCAAAATTGATACTGGATTAATTCTCGGATGCATTGAAAGTTTCGAGTATCAGTCATGTGAAATTCCAAACTACTATTCGTCAATCATCCATATGACGTTATGTAACTTGAAAGATGCCATGTTGCAACGATATATCGAAAAAGATGGCTTTGAAGTTGGATGGGCTTAGAGATTAGGAGGAAAAGAAAAATGGAAAAAGAAAAGAAAGTACCGAGAAGCCACACATCCGAATATATATACAATTATAGGCAAAAAAAATATAGACGTTATATTGCATTGATAAAAAAGGAAGATAAAGAAATGATGAAAAAACTTGATTCAGTTGATTCTATAAATTCTTACATATATGATCTTATAAAAAAAGATATGGAGTTACAAGAAAAAAATAAAATTATCCAAAATGGTGTGCTCTTAATGCACACCAATGGAAATTGGGACTACTACCTATACAATGATCAAACTTATTCAATCGCTACCGATCCGCAATGTAAAAGTTGCTGGTTTGGTGGTCGATACCATTTCATAAAAGAATATTGTTTACATTTACGTGGATCTGGAAAACTTTCAAATGAAGGAAAAAAGTTTATTGGAAAAGAATTTTTAAAGGAGAATGAATTATGAAAAATAAATTTGATTCCCTGTTTTGGGAATATGTCCTGGAAACTTGTGATAACTGCCGCAACCGGGACAATTACGGTATGCTTTTCAACAATTCTTACATGCCAAATAGCTTAATGCTGTATGCATCGGATAACAAAGTCCGTGTGGATTGGAACAAACTTATTGTTAAAAAAGATGGAAAGCCACTATTCAATATCCATTTGCGCTATGGCAAAAAAGGTATCTTAAAACCTAGAAAAAGCGATTTTGAGTTGATTGCTTAAGGGCCAAAAAAAATGAATTTAAAAAAATTATCTAAGTGGTTAGGGCAAAAAGTTCTAACCACAACAGATCCGGATATTTTTTCCGGATCTTATGATAAAACCATTGCCAAAGTTCAATTAGATGAATTTGGTAAAATTTATTATTACGCAAATACTTTAGATCCCATTGAATTGGAAGATCTATATAGTTTTTTGGAAAATTAGAAAAAGTATTTAATAGAGAAAACCCAAATTATGTGATCAAAGGAGGAAAAAATGCAGATTTTAAGAGGGACAAAACGAGAAATTACTTTAATGCAGTGGAATGAACAATTAAGAAAAGCAGAAAAAAGATTATCAGATAGTAAAAAGTGCTTTGAACTTTTCGGTGGTAGCGATGATAAACAACAAGTTATAAAAGATGAAGAAAAAGTAAATAAAATTAAAAAACATATCGAGGAAGTGATTGAGTTTATGGACGCGCATAATATTAAATAAAAAAATTGGCTAACCTATCAATCAAGAGTGAAGCGATAACACTCAAAACACTAACTTATTCCTAGTTGAAAACTTTAAAACTTTTGAAATTGGCGCCATCATGGCGCCGCCCTTTTTGTTATAATGGTCCTGGAGGAAAAAAGAACATGGAAAAGGAAAAGAAAGTCGGATCAAAGTATATATACAAGTATCAAAAAGAAAATTTTAATCGTCATGTTGTGATGATCAGAAAAGACGATGAAGAAATGATTAAAAAATTAGATTCTGTAAATGCAAGCGAATATATTTACAATCTCATAAAAAAAGACATGGAGAAAAATAATGCGAAACAAGAAAGATAAATATGAATATGATAAAAATTATAGAAAAGAAAATTACCGATGGACAATTTTTTATATCCCTAAATCAGACACAAAAGTAAATGAATATTTGGCAAGACAAAAACCTATGTCAAAATATATCCGCCGTCTCATAAAAGAAGATATCGAAAACGAACGCATAGAAAAAGCCCGTGCTGCAAACAAGTAGCATGGGCCATTTTTTTGTGCTCATTCTATTAGCGGTATCAAAACTTCCGCGGTATCCTTGAAAAACTTTTTGGCTTTCTGCATGGTGGAGTTTTCCGTCAGATACTCGATACCGGTTGGCGTGATCTGCGCCAGATCGAGACGGTAAATATCATATCCATCGTCATTTTCATCAATGATGATACCGGTGATAAAACCGTATTCATAAAGATTCTTAAATATGTATTTCCAGTACGTTTCATTGATATCCAAAAACTTTCCGTTGCATCTGAGCTTTGACTCATCGGGCTTCTCGCCGTGTTTCAAACACTGATACAGGTACGCCAGAATGTTGTACACGATCACATGATAATCATCTTTAGCCATGATAACACCTCTTTTTTATATCATATCATAAATAGCACTTTTTAAGCGATTTAAGACGTAAAATTTATTTCACGTGTATTTATATGCGTTTAATCGTTTACGTCTCTTGTCGCCTAATTTCTGAGCTATACAGATGTATCTTGTAAAAGCTTCTTCAAAACTTTTTTGATACGCTTTTCCATGGCACGCCTTGAAAGATAAAACTTTTCTTCAGTTTCGTACCAGGTGTGATGCTTCTTGAACTTGTAATCGCACATGCAGTACTCACTGGGAAAATTTTTCATCATGTCCAGATAGCGGTCTGTTTCGATGATCTTGATCTCCGTTTTGTGAAGCTCCTCTTCCAGGTCCCTCTCTTTTGAAAGGATCATGAGCATCTGCTTCTCGGTCCCATTTCCGGACGAAGTTGTCGGTGCCACCTTCTCCAGGTTCGGTGACTTGGGATCGGCAAGGTCCTTCTTTTTCTGTCGTAAACTTTCCAGTTCTTTTTTTATGGTGTCGCAATGCTGCATGTATTTATAGCGGTCCATGAAGCGACACCATACGATGTCTGTTTTCGTGTCCAGGTAGTCCTTCATCGAGCTCTCCTTCGCATGTTCAGATTAAGAATGTCGTATCTGTGAAAAACTTCTTCGCAGTCTTTCAGTTTCATCCCGTGGTCCAGAATGAAATCAAGGATTTCTTCCTTGCCGAATCTTTTGACACGTGTCATACGTTCGATGTCCGACTCACTGATATCGTTCTGTGCGCATAAGATACCAAGTTTCTGTACCTTTTTCTGTGTGGCCATGGCCGTGTTGTATTTAATCGTGCCGGTTGATTTTACATAAGCCATCTGTATCAACCTTTCTAACAGAATCCGGATACACGGCAACGGTAGATGTACCGTAGCCAAGATCCGAACGTATCCAGTAAATCAATCCATTGATGATCAGTTCGCCTCTAACGATCTCATTCGTACCGATCATCTTGCCTTCAAAAGCTTCTTTCATGATATCTCCTCTATTTCGATGTAGATGCCCGGCACCTCTGCCCAAAACTTTTCAACGATCTCGGACACGACAAGGGCATCATCTTTCCAGTAATGAAGCCTTGTCATGCAGTCCTTGAGCATTTTCTGCAGATTGTCGGTGTCTGGCTTGGTTTCTTTGTATTCACCATCTTTATGCTTGCCGCGTGGGAAGCACCACTTTACCACCAGGCGGACACCATGTTCATAGGGTTCGGACGGTATGTATCTGGCCAGGTTGGCCGTGAGCAACGCTTTTGCACGTGCCACGGCCGGTGGATCGTAGAAGCAGGGCTTCCCATTGCGTACGGTTACTTTATGTTCCTGTGCCGTCGTTCTCGGCGGTTCCAGGTGCAGGAAAAAGTGCATCGGTATCACCCTTTCTGATGTTCCAGGAAGTCAAGCAATGTTCTATATGCTTCTTCCGTCTTTTCATTGTAGTATTCATTCTGATGCATGGTCCAACGGTCGGCCATACGTTTGAGCCAATCTAAGTTATCGCAAACTTTTTCAAAATTGTATTCTGCCTTATATTCTTCTTTTTTTGTATGTCGGCAATCGCCACCATTCCAATAGCAACCTGTTTTTTTGCAATCTTTATTTTTTGATGGATCACATAAATATATTTTTGGTAGTTTATTTTCCTGTACTTCCAAATCCACTATCCCCACATTCTGCATATATTTCTTCTATTTTTTCCTCAAGCCTTGCCCTGTTTCGTTCGACTTTTTTGTGAACAAAATACTGGATCAGATCATCAGGCAGACCGTAATAGAGTTCCATCTGCCGGATGCATATCAACACATCTGCAATTTCTTCGGCCATATTGCGAAGATACGGATCGTGTATATCATATAGCGTCACATACCGTGCCGCCTTGCTGATTGCTTTTTGCAGTTCAGACAGTTCTTCCATAGCAATCAGACTTTGATGCTCGATACCGTAGTAATCAAGCACCTTAAGCTGATGCTTATCGTCTAACAATGTTCTTAGTGGTGTTTCTTGATTAATCATCTTCATCATCTCCAATGAGCCAGTCAAGGCTTTCTTTCAATTCTTTTGTTTCCATTGCTTTTTTCCTTCGATCAATTCATATTTCCACCCAATGCAACCATGAAACGGATCTCTTCATCTTCCATCTGGCGCATCTTATTGATCGCTCTCCAGTAATCTTCATCACTGATACTTATGGTATCGATGCCAGCCTGTTGAGTGGCGAAGCTTAGCAGGTAGCACATCGTCAGTGCCTGTTCCACGTCTGTCCACAACGCGTATTGGCTCGTAGGTACATCTCTACCGACTTTATCGTAGAACTCCTCCACTTTCTCGTAGTCGCATGATAACAATACTTCGACAAGTTCTTTTATATCTTTGTTAAGTTCGTTAATCTTCATCTTCGTACGGTCCTTTCGGTAATTCCATCCAGTGCGTGATGGCTTCTTCATAGTATGGATCCCATCCATCTTCATTCGGGTCAAATTCAACGATATCTACACCATCTACACCCGCGTCGTGTACCAGATATTTGCCTTTTCGCGACGGTAATCGGTCATTAACGCTGATCCATTCATTCCGGTTTTGTTTGGAAATGGAGAAATTTTCAATAAGCGTCGATGCCGGACAGGCATAGTCAAAATTGATTTTTCTTTTTGGAAGCTCCTTTGTCCATACGATGTGTTTGTGTTGTGTTTCTCCATTTTCTTTTTCAAAGCTCATATCAACAATGACCTTTTTTTCATCCGGTTCATTGATCCAGTATTTATTTAGGACTTCCAAAATATGTTTATATTGCCATGTCTTTTTTCTATCGATCATTTTCATCCTCCTCGATCATGTATAATTTCATTACACGATTCTCCTTATTTCGTCGATCATGTCTTTGTATTCTTGCAATTCATCATCAAGGTCATCGTTCAACCATTTTAGGCTTTCGATATCGCCTTGTTTTTTATCTTCCCGTTCGATAAGTTTTCTCGTGATCTCATTAGCCGTATCTGCTGGCATAAACTTTTCCAGTTCATCTTGAAAGTCCATCCAGAATAGAATATCTTGTGTTGTCATTTTTCGTTCTGGCTCCAATCTAATTTCGTACCGCAAGCCGGGCAATAATTACAGTCCTCGTTATTGCTCAAGATCTCGTGGCATACCGGGCATGTGTAATTAACCACAAATTCGCTACTTTCTTCTTTCATATTTTTAGCCTCTTTCATTTTCGTTCATGATTTCAACTAACTTCACAGTATACTTCTGTAAAATTTGTTTATTCACTCCGCTCAAATTCTCCAACATATTCCACAATTTTTCGTTCTGCTCTTTTAATTCTTTTGCTCTTTTGTCTCCAACGATATAATCCAACACAAGAAATAATCCAAATACCGAAAACTCAATCAGAAAATTCATTTTTCGTCCTCCGTTCTTCTTTCCTCTCGTATTTTTCACACCAATCTAATTTTATTGTTGTATCTTGAACACGGTGCTCATCACGCAACAATTTACATATTCCTCGATACGATTTCAGTTTTGGCTTTTTTGAGAAAATAGATTTATACTTTGTTACCAATGGCTGGTAATACTTACAGTTTCCGCACTTATCGAAAATCATTTATTCACCCCTAAGAGATATCTCTTGATTCTACTTTCTCCGATTATTTTAATAGCTTTATACGCTTCATTCTCTAAATCAAAATAGATTGCGCCTTGAGCGGATTCATTAAGAACCGTTACGTTTAAGCCGTCATTGTAATAAATAAACCAATTATTTTCTCCTTTTTTGAATGTTCTTCTTCCTCCGAGACGTAACATTTCCGTCTCAACCTTGCGCCGTTCTAAATCTACTAACGCTTCTTCTTTTGTTAAGAATACATTCCCTGTTTCCATGTTTCTTATATCGTAATAAGTACCGTCCCATTTTCTAGAGAAGACATTTCCAATAGCAGTGATGAAAAAGCATTCATCACCCTCTTTAGGTGGTTCTTGGCATGGTTCTAAATTATATTCAAACTCAATGATAAAGGGTTCCTCACCGATAAAGTCATCATCCAATTTAACGATGTAAGTATATTCATTATCATCGAAGTTATAATCTCTTACTCTTACGACAAAACCTGTAGCTCCTTGTCCATTTACAACATAATCATCCGGTTTATACATTGGGTCTTTGATTTCCATTATTGTTCTCCTCTTTCTTTTTTAGATATTTTTCTATCTGCTTGTATAGCTCTTTGCATAGATCGCGATTGTCACATTCTAAAAATTCAGCTATCACAATTTCGTCTCCAGCTAATTCATCATCAACAAATACATCAGCTGCAACAACCTTATTTCGCGATGGGTTCCATTTCGGACATCCATCACAGTATGGTTCTAATACCACGTTCATAGTTTTCTGTTTCATCGTAAGTTCTCATTTTTATCTCCATGACATTTTTGTTTGATGTAACCATTTATGTTACATTGTGACATTTTTAATTTGTCATCAATGAAAGACACCCTCCTCCGGTGTTTGGCGTTGTTGTTGTAACGATCATGGGGAGCCTCCGACCCCATGTCGTACACAACACACCCACGCGAGCGACATGACATTTATATATATAAGCGAAAATGTCATGTCGTCGGACACTTTTTTTGACAAAATGTCAAGAATGTCGCAACTTTTGTCGCAGCTTTTTGACATTGACATTTTCTATTTTGTCAAGAATGTCGCAGTGACATTTTTGATGTCGTCGCAGATGTCAAAGGTGTCACAAGCACTATTTCATGACATATATCAGCTTGCCATCCTCAACTTCGATGCTTTCAGATTTGCTTGCCCACCGGTAAATTGTCCTTGGGTCTACCCCGAAACAGTCACCTGCTTCTCTTGCCGTTGGGGCCTCATCACCACACATCATCACGTAACTTTCGAACTCTTCAAGCTTCTTTTCACCCTTGGATTTCTTATCTTTTTCCGGTTTTTCGTTTGCCTGTACGATGGTATTTTCTGTATCGATAATATGTACTGGATACGTGAAATACATATATGTAGGTTGAGGTTTTGCGAACTCACGAAGCGTAAATTCCAATTTCCATGCGGTCGTTTGTGGATCGTTGATATATACATCAAGTGGTGTCTTGACTTCTAAAAGGTCCAGTATCGCATCCGGGTCACGGGCAAATACACCGCTTCCGCTTGCTCTGTCCATGGCATTCATATTGGATTTGTTTCCCTTTGAATGGTGGTGACAGTACACCATGGATACACCTGTTTCGTTGCAGATATAGTCAAACTGGTTGCAGAAATTGGCCATATCCGATGCACTGTTTTCATCACCTGTGATGACCTTGTAAATAGGGTCAAGTATGACCATATCTACTTTTGTTTTCTTGATACGATTGACCAGTATCGGTGCAAGCTTATCAAGCGGTCTGCTGATACCTCTCAAGTTCAATGTCACGATGTTCTCCAGGTTGTCAGGCTTGACGTTCATGCCTTCGTATACGTCCTTGATTCGATGGATGAAAGACGCTTCATCGACCTCAAGATTGATGAAAAGCACACGTCCCTGTCTGCATTGATATCCGCACCATGTGGTGCCCTCTGCCGTTGCGATAGCAAGCTCTATCTCAAGGAACGTCTTTCCGGCTTTTGATGGGCCAGCAATGAGCATCTTGTGTCCTCGCCTTAATATCCCGTCTATCTGCACTGGTGCAAGTTCAGGCGGGTCATAGAATACATCTTTCAATTCGACGCATTCTGGCAGATCATCAAGCTGTGATTTGTACCATTGCATCCATTCGTCCCAGTCGCTTTTACCGATGTTGGTATCAATAAGGTACTGTTTCTTATCTCCTCTCATGACACCAGGCATACGGCTCAGACGGCTTGGATTTTTGTTCTGTGTATCGATGTTAAGACCATTCTTTTTGCAGATGTCAAATAAGGTATTTACACGGTCCTTGTATTCGTGATAATTGGATGCATTCACCTTTACGACAGCGTGGATTGACTTCTTTCCGCTGTATACCATGGCGGCAACTGGCAGTTCCAGTTCTCGTATCAATGCATTCTGCTTTGCGATATCAAGCTCGTCACATTCTACAAGAGCGTATCGATAGCTCGTGACATTGATATCCCTTACACCGTTCCCATCCAGCGGGTTGAATCGTATCCACGCGCCGCCTTCCGGGTCGGTCGTACCGATCACATCCTCAACATTCTTATATCGTTCCAGCTCGCTTATGAGCTCACCTGCCGTGCGCCCATAATGGCCTTTCCCTTTTGGGATATATCGTCCGTTATCTGCCTGGAATGACTCATTGACATATCCGACCATTTCATCTGAGTCGAACAATGCGGATAGATACTTGATCAGATCTTCGTGCGGTCTCCATGTTTTGGGCTCTGTGAGCGGTTCTCTTTCTACCCATTCCGTATCGATAACAGGTGTACTGTCGGCGGATATAAGACTGTCCCAATCAAGCGGTTTACCTCTGTCTTCGTCATGCCTTTTTGGTATCCATCCTTGTTCCTGCGCCATGTGTACGATCGTACCGCCGGTGACAATCCCCATGGACTCTTCATTGAATGAGTCCCATTTAAGGAAGCATTCGCCGTCGTGATATCTGCCTGTGTCCAGACGTGACCACTCGTCCCAGTCTGAGCAGTAATAGCCTTCATGCTTCAGTGCCATTCCTACCTGGATCCACCCGTTGTAGTCGAGCTTTGACGGGTCTATATATTTCAACAATTCTTTCAGGTCTTCCATATCCTATTCCTTTCCAGGTACGTATTCAGACGGCTCTATCCATCCATAGGTATTCCATCCATGCCCTGCAATACGTGATATCATGTTTCGCGCTTCTACGAATGACCATGTGCCTACATGATGGAACCCGTACCGTTCAAGCAGACGCATCTGTTTTGGTGTTGATAATCCTTCTTCTCTCCGCTTGCTAAGGCGGTTCAAGATAAGGCTCGCTTTCCCGGCATTTTCTATCTCATCCGGATAGATCCCGTATTTTTCAAGCGTGCTCAATTGCTTCTGGCTTGGCGGCTCCATTTCCCATCCAAAAGTAGGCTGATAGTCTGTCATATCAACACCTTCGATTGACATTTCAAACTGCACTGGATCAACGAGCTTGCGTTTCCTTTTTCGCATGGCTTTTAATTGTTCCATCAATGCCTGTTCTCTTTCTTCCTGGACATCTTTTATAGCTTCGTTTTCGGCATCTTCTAGATCAATGGCTTCATTTGATTCTTCAAGGTTCTTTGTCATCTTGTCAGCTACTTCTTTTGATTCGCATATCAAGGAAGCCGGATGGCATAGCTCATGCCTGTCTGTATGCCATAGGAAATCGAGAAGTAAAAGGTAGTCTTTCCCTTCGCACAGTCGGGTTCCACGTCCGACCATTTGCGCATATAGAGATCGTATCTTTGTCGGTCTTAGAACGATGATGCAGTCTACAGACGGACAGTCCCATCCTTCGGTAAGAAGCATCGAGTTACAGATAACGTTGTATTTCCCTTTGTCAAAATCGGACAATACCTGTTTTCTGTCTTCACTGTTTCCGTTTACCTCTGCCGCTCGGAATCCATTCTCATTAAGGATGTTTTTGAAATCCTGTGAAGTGGCTACCAGTGGAAGAAATACAACCGTTTTCCTGCCTTTGCAGTAGTCTTTCATTTCTTTTGCGATGACATGAAGATATGGATCAATTGCATGGCCAATATCTGAAGCCTTGAAATCACCAGCCTGTACAGATACGTCACTGAAATCAATATCAAGCGGTATGGTCTGTGCTCTGATTGGCGAAAGATATTTATTTTTGATTGCTTTAGGAAGCGTATATTCATAAGCCAGGCTTTCAAAAAACTGGCCAAGATTTTTCATGTCACCGCGGTCCGGAGTAGCTGTTACTCCAAGCACATTTGCATCACAGAAATAATCCATTACTTTCTGATAGCTTGCGCTCAAGATGTGATGAGCTTCGTCAACGATGATCGTATCGAAAGCATCTTGCTTGTACTTTTTCAATCTCTTTTCGTTCTGCAAAGTCTGAACACTGCCTACCGTGATACGCATCCATGAACCGATTGCGGTCTGTTCTGCCTTTTCTACTGAACAGTTTAATCCGGTAACTTTTTTTATCTTGTCAGCTGCCTGTTCAAGCAGTTCACCACGGTGAGCAAGTATCAGTACTCTTTTCCCCTGTGATACGCATTGTTCCGCGACCTTAGCAAAACATATCGTTTTTCCGCAATTATGGGTAATAGTAAAATCATCCATCAAATAAAGATTGTTTCCATCAACTGTAAAACCATAATAATTGTCTTTGCCTACTGAAATAATTTCTTTTATGCCTGTCCTTAATACATTTTTCTTTTGCTTTCTTTCATTAGCTGTTTTATGTGGGATACGGTTTGGAATTTTGAAAGTATCACCACTTATAGATACTCTCCAAAATGTCCCTTGAAAATTATTTTGGCAAGTCTTAACCGTTGGATTACAAAAAGCTGATAGCCCTAACGATCTGGCGATAAATGTAACGTCTTCCGCAAGCCGTTTTGATGCTGAAATAAAATCAAATACATTGCAATTTAGACTTCCGTCCGTATCAAGCAATCCGGCCAATATTTGTTTTCTTGTTTCCAAATCTCCAAATTTATATGCTTCGGGAACAAATTTGTCATATGATCCTTTCCCGAGAATGCCCAATTCTTCAAGCTGTTTTTTTAAAAGTTTGTTTTTTCCAAGTTTCAAAAAATAAGTCTTTGCTTTGCCTGCTGGGTTGGTCCTAAATGTAAAGCCATATATTTTTGACTGTTTGACTATTTCATCAACGCATTCTTTATCGGCTGTAGTAATTGAAATTTGATATTTCAGTCCGCCATCACCAAGCACAAGTCCAAGAAAATAAGGATCAATAGAAACATGAGAATCATAATTGAATGATTGAATCTCTTTTGACCTAATTAGTTTATGAATATGCTTAAACCATTTCGAAGATTTCATGTAGTCTTCTACTGTAATGAAATCAATTTCTCCACCTTTTTTTTGACACGGAAATTTCGGGTTTCTTTTCTCATTCGTACGTACCAATGGCAATATGTGATTACCTGTAACTGTGAATGCTTTCCCCTTCACTGGGATGACCTTATACATTTGTGAAACACCTCTGCTAAGATGTAATACATTTCTAGGTGTTCCGTCGTCGCCCATTAGTTTATCCCCTACTTCGATTTCTGATGATTTCTTTATACTTCCATCAAACATCAAAATTCCTTGATTTTTGTCATGGCATCCTGTTGGAAGCACGAGAAGGGTCCTTTTGATTCCCTTCTCCCACTCGTTAAAGATGGCTTCTACCGCTTCCTTTTGATAAGGTCTTAGCTCCATCATTTGTTACCAAATCCGCTGTATCCGGATGTCTTTTTTGGCAGGATGAATTGTTTTACATCGTTATACACGTTTCCGTTGTATTCACGATTGCTGATCTTGCATCTGCCTGTCCATCCAGAAAGATTCCATTGAGGGTGGAATCCTTTCTGACCTGGTTTCTTCATTCCGATACACTCAAAGAATTGGGATAAGCGCCATTCGGCCTTGCTGTTCAAGAACAGATTGGTCGATACATGCGCTTGTCCTTCTGATGTATCGATGACCATGTTGATCTGTGCCATATTGCATGGTGCCATCTTTTCGGACCCGTCAAAGTGTTTCTTATCGACGGATTCGATCGTAAATTCATATTCTCCCGGTTTCAATGTGATAAATTGTGTCGGTTCTGCTGAGATCTCATCATCCCAGCCCATTGGTGTTCCTAAATCTGCCATTTTTTATTTCTCCTCCTTATTTCTAAAATGGAATATCATTTATTCTTTTCATCCACTCATCCCAGTTGGCTACAAGGTCTCCCCTCTGCCAGTCCTCTGGATAAGCTGTAAACGGTGTCGTCACTGGTACGATGCCAGCATCTGCTACTGCCGTTTTCAAGGTATCTGCATTGATCATGTTTTCTTCCATCAGCTGGATGACCTCAGGAATCAATCCTTCATATTCTTCGCTTGTATAATCAATGCTTGGGATCATATCTCCTTCTACGATTTGCGGTTCTAGTGTAGGTTCAAGAGATAAATCTATAGGGTCCGTGTCTGCTTTCGGCTTTTCTTTTGGAATGTCAAGCCGAATCGTGCTGTTTTTACTGTCAAGCTTAGGTGTCTTGGCAAATAAGTAACTGATCTCATTAAAATCAAAGTCCAAGGTATCATCCAGTCCCGAACGGTTCTTGGCATCCCAGCACGGATTGTGCGTGGTATGCATGATACGTTTTCCGCCTGTAGCTTTCTTTGATTTTGTTTTGGAATCTTCAACGATATAGGTCTGATATGTGGCAAACAGGATCATATCTGCCCATTCCTTAACGAGCGGTGCCGTCTTTCTTTCGAGCTTCAGCTCATATCGGTCATATGCCCCCATCTCATCCGGCTGTTCAAATTTCTTGATGATGGAATGGGCAGTCAGTACCACGTTGATACCAGCTTCAATAACGTCATTGAGCTTGTTCAACAGCTTTCCAAATTCATTGGCCAGTACGACATAGCCTTTGCCGTACCCGAACGATTCGATGTTATCAACACCTTGCTTGTCGCATACAGACTTGATACACAGCTTTTCTGCCCAGTCCGCTGTATCAATGACAAGCGTTTCACATGGTTTTTCTTTGATGACAAAATCAATTTCCTGCATCAGATATTCCCATGATGATGGTGCCGGCAGACGCGCTACATCGAGACGCGCCGTTCCGCCTTCCGTGTCGATGAACAAAGGCTTTGGAAAGTGTGCGGCAAACGTTGTCTTGCCAATCCCTTCGGGACCGTATACAAGCACTTTCCACGGATTTTCGATTATCCCTCTGCTAATTTCCATTCTCTTTACCTCCAAATCCCTTGAATCCTGTAAATTGCTTTGGCTTTTCTTCTTTTGTATATCCATCTTCGATGATGATGCTGCATTCATCTCCAGTGGATACACGTGTAGCGATGGCCTGTAGGCCTTCCTTTTCGAGCCATCCGCCAAATTCCTTCAGAGTATCGAGATCCATCTGTTCCAGTTTGTCCAATAGTACAAATCCGCAATTAGGGTTGAGCTTTCGGACAATGGCCGTACTTACTTTTAATTGATCGGAACCGGACATGTTATCCCATTTCTGGTCGTTGTAGATGATCTCCCCATTCTCGATGGCAAGTCCAGGCAACGGCAATTCAACGGAGTCCAACAGGTGCATCTTTTCTTCGCGAACCTTCTTCAGTTCAAGAGATTTATCTTCATATTCCTCTTGAGCTTCTTCGGCTTCCTTCGTTGCTCTTTCTTTGTCCATATTGGCTCGCACCTTGACGTTGATTGCATCAATTTCCTTGATGTTTTCTTCCAGTTCATCGGTACTTTCATCCACAAGGTCAACAATGTCCTTGTTTGCTGTTTCAAGATCATCTGTAAGCTTATCGAGCTTGCGCTTTGCCTCTGTCAATTGTGCTTCCAGAGCGATGACGTTGCCTTCAGCGGCCTTGTATTCCTGGTAGATTGATTTCTGGTTCATGCGTTTGCGTTGATTCTCGGCATTGTGCGCCATGATCGTCTGCTGCTGCTTGATCAGTTCACTTGCTGATACAAGCTCTTTCGGCGCATCAGGATAATCTTGCAATTCATCAGCATATTTCTGTTTCTGTAATGCAATTTGCCCGATGGCATGACGTTCTTCATAGACCTTTTTTTCTTTCAGCTCAAGCTTGGTGAGCTCTTCACCGATACCGAGAATCTGTAACAGATAGTCCGCCTTTTCTTTAGGGCGCGATTCCATGAACTTTGGTACATTGAGTGCCATCTCACCAATCAGCTTGTCAAGAATCTGCTGTCCGGATTTGCCACCCTCCGGATCTGTTACTTTGAGCACACTGTTCTTGCCGGAACGCGTGACCACAAGGCCATTGTTCAATGTTACTTTCAGATTTGGTGGAAGGACGCTTCCTTCTCTTTTGGGTTGCGATGGTTTGAATTTGTTGCCGCCAAGTGCCCATGCAATTGCATCAAGGACGCTTGTCTTGCCTTGATTGTTGCGTCCGCCAACGATAGTTAGACCGTTTTCTGTAGGTTCTATCTTGACGGCCTTGATTCGCTTGACATTTTCAAGTTCTAGCTCATTGATTTTTACTGTCATTCTCTTTCCTTTCTTTTTTTGACCGGATACCACCGATCTGCACATGAATCAATTCAATCTTTTTTAACCGTGAAAAGGGGTTTCGACGGTTCTCTTCGTATGGTCTTATAATGTTGTTACTAGGAGCTTTACACCTACCTTTCTTATAATTTGTCTTTCATGTGCAGGTCGGTAGCACCGGCCTTTCTGCCAGTCATTCCGACCAGGCTACACACCACCTAAAAGCTGTAATCAATGGAATATGAATCAATAAGTAGGAGGTCCATAGCATGTATGCCTTCCCATGCCATGGAAAGTGATGTATAGCCTGGAGGGAACGACTGTGCTATACTTTATTTAGTTGTTTTGTTTTGCAGCCTGTTTTCAGTCTTTGCTGATCTCAGACTGCTTTTTTAATTCATTGACCGCCATCTTTGTATATGGATGATGTTTCAACCATATTGTGATTGGGACAATGCCTTTGGTTACCAGCTTCGCCGTCTCACTGTCATTGAACGATCTTCCATTTTCGTCTTTCAAAGCCCGTAATCGATAGATCTCTTTGTACGCTTTTTCCTGCGTGCATCCGAGTATCTTAACCACGTCTTTGTATGTCAGATACCACATGTTGCCTCCTTTCATAGTGCTTGTACGAATCCACCAGCAATGACTAATAGAACCACAATGGCTGTTCCAATGAGTCCGTTGATAAGCTCTTCTCTTTCTTCAAGCTCAAGTTCTCTTTTTTGAATGATTGCTTGTCTTTCCATCTCACGATTGATTTCTTTCTTGATTTGATGATCGTTAATTTCTTTCATAAATTTGTAGTCCATACATAATTACTCCTTGCAGAATTTGTTGACGAAGTATATCTGTCCTTTTCCCGTGGCCATTGTGGTCTTCGTAATACGTACGCTTCCATCCGGGTTGTTGATCGTTCTTTCCTTGATACGGAACAATCCAAGCTCCATGGATTTCTGTGTAGGTAGATTCTTGCTGTTTCCACTTTTCATGAGATATCCATTGTCACGCATCCATGCGAACAGACGTTTTTGACCGATGTCATGACCATTCTGTTTGATGAGCTTTGCCAAATCGCCAATCAAGATATCTGTTTCACTGTCATTGACCGCATCAGCGAATAAGGCTTTCGGTTTCATACGCTCGATCACAACATCTTTTTCTTTCAGTTGGTCGGCGGCCTGTTGAAGCAAATCAATCAAGCTTGATTTATCGTGTGTAATGTCATAGGCTTTCTTATCTGTTAAATAAGCACCGTTCTTTCTGATGCTTGGAAGTACCTCAGAAGTTACCCAACGCTTGAACTTCTTAGCTGTAGGTAATTTGGAACTGAGGATTAAAGAATAAAGACCGGATTCATTGATGATAATAGTTTCTTGAACACGGCCTAAGCTGTCGGTGAGGCCCTGTTTTAGGGCGTCATCCTCATCAACATGAAGCGCAATCGCATTTCGTGATTTTGAATAGCCTAAAATGTCTGCCACATCTTTTCCAACGAACCACGGTTCATCATTAATCATTGTTGTTCGTACACTGCCGAACTCTTCACTTGTGAATGTTTGAATTTGTTCCATCATTGTTCTCCCTGTCGTTATTTTGTTGGCTCTTTGCCAACACGATAATCAAAAAAAATATTGTCTCTTTCTTCTTTAGATAGCTTTAACAGCTTTTGAATTTTCAAAATTTCTGAAACCTTGAATGGTGTTCTTCCGTTTATTTTATAATTCAAAGCTTGTTTTGAAATGCCAAGATTATACGCTAAATCTTGCTGACTGATTTCCTTTAAAATAAGTACGGATTTTAATTTTCTTACATTTATCATGTGCTCTCCTTTCTGTTGGCTCTTTGCCAACTTTTAATGTAATCTTATGCTCATGTTGGCTATTTGTCAACATAAAATTTAATATTTTATTGTGCATGTTGACAACAAAGGGTAAAATATATCCGTAAGGAGATAAACATATGATAGGTGATAAAATAAGAGAAAGAAGACAACAATTAAATATGTCTCAAGAAGAATTGGCGCTAAAAGTCGGATATAAAAGCCGCTCTACGATTGCTAAAATAGAAAAAAATGAACGAGATTTGCCTCAGACAACTGCTACATTAATTGCAAAAGCATTAGGCGTTCCAATATCGTATCTTATGGATTGGGATGATTCATCTGAAATGGTTTTTAAAGATATGAATCGCAAGACAGAATTTAGAGCATATTTGAAATTATTGGGCTGGAATGTGAGTCTTTCCGGCAGTGGTAAAGAAGAATTTGTTGGTGAAAACGATGATGGAAGCCCTTCTTATATAGAATCTGATGTTTATACGTTTTCTAATGGCAAAACAACTTTTAAATTGTCAGCTCAAGAATTTGAAGATTTCATAGAGCATATAGATAATGAAATAGAATATATTTTAGATGTAATGAACAAAAAAAAACAGCTAGATAAGTAAAAAGCACCAGGCATAATACCTGGCGCTTTTCTTATATGTATAAAAAACAATATAACATGGGGGATAACGATGATAGGTGGGGAATTACGACAAAACATGGGAAATAAAAAAACACCGGCCATATTTGACCGGTGCGTGAGAAATGACATGAGAAATAATGGTCGTGAAAAGGGCCGGTTAAGGCTCTTATCACATTCTCATTATATCATTAATTTAACTTGCCTGTAACTTGCTATTTGCTTAAACCAAATAGATTGCTTATAATGGTTGTAGGAACAAAAAAGTTAAATCTTTTTTCGGAGAGAGGATACCTGTGTCTTCTCTCTATTTTTTATTGTTATTTTTTATCATTTTGGTTTTTTTTATTATCATAGATGAAGGCACCAGCAAGAATAGCCAAGCTTGATATCAACGAAGCAAAACCGATGATACTATCTCCATTTAATATCAATATAATTCCACCAATCAATGATGCCATAACTATGATGAATGCAAAAGTTTGGCCACGGCGCGCATCTCTTTGAGCAAATTCAATTGCTTTGGTTTCCATGTCATGCCTATGTTCTGCTTCTTTTTCAGCCATGGTAATGATTCTGTCTGCCGAGCCTGGAAGAATATTTTCATATGCTTCCAAATGCGATGGTATTGGAAGTGGCCCATTATATTCTATATGATGCTCAACATGCATTTGTTTCGCTTGTTTTAAAGAATTATTACTATCATCAAGTGAACGATTTAATGGTTGGTCATTATCTTGCTGCTCTAAATTTTTTGTTTTTTCTTGAGTATTCATTCATTGATTCCCTTAATGTATTCCCTACCTTGTTCCAGTCTGATGCTAAAGCTTGAACGTCTTTTTGATATCCAGTGTAGGCATGATCATACTGCGACCTATTACCAAATATATTGACGATGCTTGAGGCTCCACGAAAAAAGGATTTTGTGAATATCTTGTTGTTTCTATTCATCTTTGCTACCTCCTTTTATCAGACATCTTGTCTATTTATATTCAATCACATCGTATCCATAAAATCTACAATTTTCTTGTCTGCTTTATCGAACCAGTGGGCATACACATTATGCAGGGTCTCTACAGTGTCACCAAGCCGTTGTGCGATGTCAAAGTCCGTGAATCCTTTATCCATGTTATTGATCAAGAACGATGCATGGGAATGTCTTAATCCATGTATCTTTATAAGTGGTATCTGATGCATGGCATCGGCATTCTTATTAGCTTTTTCTACATTGTTCTTAAAGCGTCTGCGGAGCGTCTCGCTTGGCAAAGGCCTGTCGCCACCAAAAACAAAAGCATTCGGCATATCTTCGATATAGCCCTCTTCCTTGTACGTATCATACAGATCAATAAGCATCTCGTATAACTTCTTCGGTATGGTGATCGTGCGATATGAGTTCTCCGTCTTTGGTGTGGTGATGTGGCTGCTTCCCTTCATGGCCTTGTGGGATACGATCTTATTGATGGTCATCGTATGATTGTTGAAATCGATATCCTTCCATGTCAATGCCTGCATCTCGCCCTTTCGGATGCCCATGTAGTACAGTGTACAGTAAGCCACTTTATAGACCTTGCTTTCTTCACATACGATGAACCGATCAAACTGCCATGGTTCCCAGAATTCGATCTCTTTTGGTCGCTCGTTTTTCCTCTGGTCCTTGTATACCCGCTCCATCGGGTTGTTCTGCAAGTAGTCGTGGAAAACGGCATAACGCATGAGCTTTTTCAGACAGTAGAATATCTTTTCAACATGACGCTTGGAGAACTTCTGGTCACATTCGTTGATGTATCTCTGCAAAGTGGCCGCATCACTGTAATTTGCTTTGACGTATTCCGGTGTCTTGTTATAGATGGAAACGTCACTGATGTAGCTTGACTCTTTGACCTGCGTGATCAAGTGGGCCTCAAACTCCGTTACAAGTTCATCCCATGTAACGACCGTACGATTTAGCTTTTCATTCATCTCTTTTAGGTATTCGGTTTCTGCCTGTTTGGCATCGCTCTTTTTATCAAAGCCGCGTTTGGTATAGTTCTTTACCACCTTGCCATTTCGGTATATCTTTCCGTGATAGAACCACTTTCCGGTCTTTTCATCTTTTCCTATCATTCCCACCACTCCATTTCTTACGATTCTATTATTTAAGTTTCATGGCTAAAATTCAACCAAATGTCGCCCAAATATCGCCCAGTAAAATAAAAAACCCTTTAAATAAAGGGCTTATTACCTATGGTGGGGACGGTGGGACTTGAACCCACACGGGAATTAACTCCCAACGGATTTTAAGTCCGTTGCGTCTACCAATTCCGCCACGACCCCATAAATGGAGGTTCCGATCGGAGTCGAACCGATGATCACAGAGTTGCAGTCTATTGCCTTAGCCTCTTGGCTACGGAACCAGGTGCTTATTTATTATACAAGATCCATTGTATAATTGCAAGCTCATTTCGACCTTGTTTATAATAACATGGATCCTGTATAATGCCAAGCATTTTTTATCTATTTTTCATAAATTTCAATGATTCGATCTTCAATATCATCCAAAGATACTTCCGTCTTTTCTCCGGTTGCTCTTTCGGTCCATTCAAGCATACCATCTTTTACACCACGACCAACCGTGATACGATGTGGGATACCAATCAATTCCATATCTTTGAATTTGACACCAGGACGTTCTTTTCGATCATCTAATAAAACATCATAATGACGCTTCTTACAGAAAGCATATAATTGATCTGCCACTTCCATTTGGCGTTCATCTTTATTGGAAATCACAACGATGGCTAATCGGAAAGGGGCTACTTCATCGGGCCACATCAAGCCTTTTTCATCATTGTATTGTTCGGCAACAGCGGCCATACAACGCTCCAAACCAATACCATAGCAACCCATCCAAATCGGTTTCTGCTGGTTGTCTTGATCCGTATAAAGCACATTTAAACTCTTTGAATATTTGGTTCCAAGTTTAAATAAATTGCCTACTTCAATACCATGTTCAAATGTCAATGGTTGGCCACAAACCGGACATACATCCCCATCTTTGACTTGACATAGATCGGCAATGGCCTCCGGTTGAAAGTCTTCCACATTCACATTTTCATAGTGATGGTCCGTTTTATTTGCACCCACAATAAAATTATGCATTTTTAAGATTTGACGATCCATATAAACTGGACAATCAATACCAATTGGACCTGCAAATCCTACCTTGGCATGGGTTACTCGTTCGACATCTTCAAAAGCTGCCAATTCCATTTCATTAACACCTAAAAGCTTCATGGCTTTGGCTTCATTTAATTCACGATCCCCCGGCACACAGAATGCCACGATCTTACCGTCGGCATTATAGAGCAAAGTCTTCACAAAATCACTCGGTTGTTTTCCAAAGAAAGCTGCAACCTCTTCGATGGTTTTCGCATTGGGGGTTTCCTTGATTGAATAAGGCACTTTTGGTTCAGTTGACTCCGGTTTATTATCAACAACTTCGGTAATTTCCATGTTGCTTGAAAAGTCGCAACCTTCACAGCCAACAATGATATCTTCTCCAATGGGTGATAAGGCTTGGTATTCTTCACTTAATAAACCACCCATCGCACCGGTATCTGCCCGCACAACTTTATATTTCAGTCCCAAACGATCCATGATACGACAATAGGCATCATACATCGCATCATAAGATCTTGCCAATCCGGCTTCGTCGGTGTCAAAAGAATACGCATCTTTCATGATAAACTCACGCACACGAATCAAACCAAAACGAGGACGTGTTTCATCACGATATTTCGTTTGGATCTGATATAAATTATATGGAAAATCTTTATAGCTCTTGCCATCCATGCTGGCTGCCATCGTAAATAATTCTTCATGGGTTGGTCCTAAAACATAAGGACGATCATTACGATCATGAAGCGCAAACATATTGGAGCCAAACGCTTCTCTTCGACCGGATTTTTCATAGACTTCCTCCGGAATCAAGGCAGGCATCAATAATTCTTGTGCCCCTTTGGCATCCATTTCTTCACGAATGATATTTTCCACTTTCGCTAACACTTTTTTACCCATTGGCATGATCATATAAATACCGGCACTGGTCTTTTTGATCATACCAGCTCGCACAAGCAAATTACTCGATACACTATCTTCATCTTTTGCGTTTTCACGCAATGTATAAAAAAAACTTTGACTTAATTTCATTTTATTTTCTCCTCTTTCGAATCATTGCATTTTTTTGCCAAGGCCCATCCCATTTCGCATAAACGATTTGCATCGGTTTATTGCACACATTCATGGGATCTCCATTTTCATCTTCGATCCATTGAAGATGGATCGGCGTACTTGGAATTTGGGGACCAAATATTTCTAGAGCGTCTTCGAACACAAATTTATTTTTGACTTGTAACTGTATTTTATCATCCTTTTGACCCATAACAAACGCAACATATTCCTGGGTCACCGTCTCATCATGATCTTGGTATAACTGAACCGTTTCGTCCGGTAACCCTTTATAAAAGCCAGGCCCTGTTTGGCGATTTTCTGCTTTGGCAATCTCCAATTTAATGGCATCTAATTCTTCTTGGCTGACTGTTCCTTTTTCATAAATATGATCGATCAAACGACGATAACTGGAAACCACACAAGCAAGATAATAGGCAGACTTCATTCGTCCCTCGATTTTTAAAGAAGCAACGCCCCATCGAATAAAGGATTCAATTTCATCAACAGCTTGTAGGTCTTTGGACGACATGCAAAATAATTGTTCCGGATCCGAGAGTTCTTTGTTTCCTTCCATGAGATGATATTTCCATCGACAGCTTTGTGCACACCCCCCACGATTGGCATCTCGCAAAGTCATATGGTTGCTTAAAACACAACGACCCGAATAGGAAATACACATGCCTCCATGAATAAATATCTCAATCGGCAGAATTTGTTTTTGAGCCATCGTTTGGATTTGTTCCATACCGCATTCTCGCGCCAAAACAACACGATCCATGCCTTGTTCTTTCCAAAATTGGATAGCTTTTGAATTGGTGCTTGAATGTTGGGTAGAAACATGCACTTCAAAATGACACCCCAATGATTTTGCCAATGTCATAATATATGGACTGGCCACAATGATCGCATGGACACCAATGGCATCCAATTGCTGCAAATAGGTTTGGATGCCTTCCAGATCATCTTCATGTGGTAACATATTGACCGTTACATGCACATGGGCATGGTGGTCATTCGCAAAATCGACCAACTCCTTCATCTCGTCCAAAGAAAAGTTCGAAGCGCGTGAACGCAGGGAAAATTGTTTTCCACCAATGTATACTGCATCCGCCCCATATAAAATGGCGATCTTAGCTTTTTCCAGATTACCAGCAGGAGCTAACAATTCAATTTTATTCATTTCTGCTCCTCCTTTTTTCGAATCGTTTGTTGATGATACCAATGATCAGAACCAGGCATCACAAGGTGTTCTTTATATGCATTTAAAATATCAATGGTCCAAGCATCGGATTGAAAAATGGAATCGATTCGAAACCGAGAGATTCCATATTCTTTTAATGTCTGCATCTCATGACTGGATTGAATCGGTTGTTCACTGAAAATATGCGTACCCGTTTCATCTTGGAGAATAGGCATGCGATCCGATCGGGTTGCTTCGATGAGATCATATCGTAAGGTCGATGGCACATCCATATTTTCTTGATGCATATAATTGGAAACCAGAGGTCGACGCGAATAAAGAATCGAAAAATAGCCATTGATCAATACTTCCAAATGTGGAGCTTGCGCAATTTTTTTCATTTCATCCAGTGACAATTCGTGAGCTAAACTTACGGCTTGTATGCCTTGATTTAAATAAAATTGCGCATCCAAATGATTGGTTATTAACGTTTCCGGTTGATAAATCAATGCATTTTGATAACCAATCTCTTTCGCTACTTGTAAGACGCCTTCATCTGCAAAATAAAATCCTTGGATACCTAAGGATTGACATTGTTGTAGAGTATCTGAAACAAGAGGTAGATCTTCATCCATCATCAGCTTTGTTCCATTGACATATAGATCCAAGTTGAATTGATCACAATTTTCCTTCCATTGCGATAGTTCGTTCCTTTCAATCGTACATGGACAATGTAAAGCAAGAGGCTTGACACCAATGATGACGCCATCACAACCGGCTTCTTTTAAAGCTTTTAAAGATGATTTTTCATGAATTGTTGCAAGAATCATTTCTTTACCTCCACAATGTCTATATATTACCACAAATAAAAATAGTTTTGGCATACGGATACAAGAAAAGGTATAATGGATGCATAGTTGGAGGATGCCTATGGAAAAAATTCAAATGAAAACGCCGTTGGTTGAAATGGATGGCGATGAAATGACACGTATTTTATGGAAGATGATCAAGGATGAACTGATCCTTCCCTATGTGGATTTAAAAACAGAATATTATGATCTCGGATTAAAACATCGAGATGAAACCAATGATCAAGTAACGATCGATGCAGCCAATGCCAATAAAAAATATGGAGTTTCCGTAAAATGTGCAACGATCACACCCAATGCACAACGAGTAGAAGAATACAACTTACATCAAATGTGGAAATCTCCCAATGGTACGATCCGTGCCATTCTGGATGGAACGGTGTTCCGTGCTCCTATCATGATCGATCCCATCCAACCGGTTGTACGCAATTGGAAAAAGCCAATCACCATTGCTCGTCATGCCTATGGTGATGTATATCGAGATCAAGAAATTCGTGTATCCAAACCAGGAACAGCTACATTAAAATTTACCGATGAAGATGGCCGGACAACCGAAGAAAAAATCTTTGATTTTGAAGGAAAAGGAGTACTTCAAGGTCTTTATAATAAAGATGATTCGATTCAATCATTTGCTCGTAGTTGTTTCAATTATGCTTTAGATGCAAAACAAGACCTATGGTTTGGTGCAAAAGATACGATTTCGAAAAAATATGATCATACGTTCAAAGATATTTTTCAAGAAATCTATGATCAGGAATACAAAGACAAATTTGAAGCAGCTGGCATCACTTATTTTTATTCATTGATCGATGATATCGTCGCCCGAGTGATTCGTAGCGAAGGTGGCATGATCTGGGCTTGTAAGAACTATGATGGTGATGTAATGAGCGATATGGTATCGACCGCATTTGGTTCGTTAGCCATGATGACCAGTGTATTGGTTTCTCCAGATGGCAATTATGAATACGAAGCAGCCCACGGAACCGTTACGCGTCATTACTACAAATATTTGAAAGGTGAAAAAACCTCGACCAATCCGATTGCTACAATTTTTGCCTGGACAGGAGCTCTCGCAAAACGTGGTGAAAAAGACGGTTTGGAAGATTTACAAACCTTCGCTCATACGCTTGAACAAGCTTGTTTAGATACATTGAATGCAGGTATCATGACAAAAGATCTTTGTGCCTTAGCACAAGGTGTAGAAACCAAACAAGTGGATTCGGAACAATTTATTCAAGCAATCAAACAACAATTAGAAAAATTGATGGCCGCCTAAGCGACCATCTTTTTTTATAGGTCTTCATTTGATACGACGTATCCTCTATTTTCCAGTTTTTTTAATAATGCGATCAACTGCTCTTCGGTATACACTACATAATCGGCGGCATCTCCTTCCATTTGATGATGTCGATTCAAATGAATGGTATGCATGCCAGCCCCTTTTGCTCCTTTCATGTCATTGATATAATTATCACCAATATAATACCAATCGGAAATGTTTGTATGGGTATACTTGGCAATGGCTTGAAACGCTTGTGGATCGGGTTTCGCATAGCCCAATTGTCCCGATGTATATACATGATCGGGCGCAAAATAAGCAAAAACATCCAAAGCTTTTAATTTCATTCGTTGATGATCATCGAATCCATTTGTCAAGATTGCAATCTCACTGGATGTATTTTTAAAATATTCATGGTAGGAGGGTGCCATTTGAATATGATGTTGGTTTTCTCGATACAGATCTTGAAAATCAGCCGCTTGTTCTAGACTCATCTCTAATCCCAAAGCTTGACTGGATGCATAAATACGATAGATGCCACTATCATCTACAGTGATCGTATCATTTTGTAACAAATCAAATACTTCATCTCCATATTCTCGATAAATACGATAAAATTCTTCTAAATCACCTTCATAATCTGGAAAAAATTGTGCGATGCATTTGCGAAAAGGATCTTGTAGATCATAGAGTGTGTCATCACAATCAAAACAAAATTTCATACATACCTCTTTTCTGCTCTAATCATAACGAATTCTCAAAAAAAAAGGAACTGCAAATACAGTTCCTTTTCAGTAGATTATTCGTCTTCTTTTGCCATAGAAACTAAACGATGATAACGACGTGCAGCATCTGCTTTCGCTTCTTCGAATAATTCATCGGCTTTTTCAGCACCTTTTAACTTAACCAATTGATTGAATCGAGTTTCTCTCATCATGAAGTCTTTCATCTTCGAGTAATCTGGTTCTTTTGAATCAATTGTCAAGTGTTGTTCAGCACGTGGATCGTAACGATACAATACGACATATCCACAATCTACGGCATCACGTTGTACTTGTTGATGGATTCCTAATCCACCCTTGATATGATGCTCAGCACAAGGTGCATACGCAATGATCAATGATGGTCCATCATAGCTTTCTGCTTCTTGGAATGCTTTCAATGTTTGCATCTTATTGGCACCCATACATACAGAAGCAACATAAGCTGTACCATAAGTCATGACAATTTGTCCTAAATCTTTCTTAGCAACCGTCTTACCACCAGCAGCAAACTTAGCAATGGAAGCACGTTGCGAAGATTTAGAAGATTGTCCACCCGTATTTGAATAAACCTCAGTATCTAAGACTAATACGTTCACATTCACGTTGTTGGCCATGACATGGTCTAATCCACCATATCCAATATCGTAAGCCCAACCATCACCACCGATGATCCATACTGATTTTTCAACCAAATCCGCATCGGCTAATGCTTTTACATCTTCATTGGCTTCTTTAGCAGCTAATTCTTTGATTTGTGGTGCTAATGCACGTTCTGCATCTTTGTCACCCTTTGCTTCAAGATATTTTTCAAAAGCAGCCTTCAATTCTGGAGCAACACTATCCATGTTTTCTTCCATTGTCTTATAGATCGTAGACATACGGTAGTTTTGTGCCAATGCCATACCATATCCATATTCGGCATTATCTTCGAACAAAGAGTTAGCCCAAGCAGGTCCATTTCCATCTTTATCCGTTACAAATGGTGTATCTGGTGTAGCACCACAATAGATGGAAGAACATCCAGTTGCATTGGCAATCATCATGTCTTTACCAAATAATTGAGATGCTAAACGATAGTAAGGTGTTTCACCACATCCTGGACAAGATCCTGGAACTTCGAAATAAGGCATCAAGAATTGAGAACCTTTGATCGTGTTCTTAGGGAATAGATCTTTCTTGTATTCAGTTTCTTTGAATAGGTAATCTGCCAATGGATCTTCATCCAATTTGTCATGGATAGGAACCATCTTCAAGGCTTTTTCACCCTTCTTACCTGGACATTCAGTGACACATAATCCACAACCAACACAGTTAGAAGGTGAAGTTTGTACGCGGAATGATAATTTTTGATCTTTTACACCAATAGCTGGAACCGTCTTGAATTCTTGTGGTGCATTAGCCACTTCTTCATCAGTCAAAGCAAATGTACGAATGGTTGCATGTGGACATACGAAGGAACAAATTCCACATTGAATACAGTTGTCTGGATTCCAATCTGGAACCATGGCAGCCGTAGCACGATGACCTTTGAATGCTGCATTTGGTTGCATAGAACCATCCAATGCATATTTAGCAAATGTGCTTACTGGCATATCGTATCCTTCCAAAGCATTGATACGACCTGCATATTCATCCCAATAAGGATCACCAGTCATTGTACGTAATTCACCACTTGGTAATTCAGCCCATGCTGGATCAACTGGAACTTCAACAATACCATCTTTACCAGCATCGATTGCTGCATAGTTCAATTGAACGATTTGATCACCTTTCTTACCATAAGACTTCTTAGCGAATTTCTTCATCAAATCAACCGAAGTTTCCAAAGGCATGATTTGTGTATTCAAAGCAAAGAAAGCACTCTGTAAAATCGTATTGGTACGACGACCCATACCGATTTCTAAGGCAATCTTGGTTGCATTAATGATATAGAATTTTGCATGTGCCTGTGCTAAACGTTTCTTCAAACGATTTGGCATATGTTTTACGATTTCTTCTTTATCGAAAGTTGTATTCAATAAGAAAGTACCGCCATCTTTTAATCCACGAGCTACATCATAACGGAACATATAAGCATCCAAAGATACTGAGATAAAGTCCGCATTATTTACATAATAAGTAGAGTGGATTGGTGATTTTCCAAAACGCAAGTGAGAACGAGTAACACCACCGGCTTTTTTCGAGTCATATGCGAAATAACCTTGTGCATATTGATCGGTATTATCACCAATGATCTTGATCGTGTTCTTATTAGCACCTACTGTACCATCGGAACCAAGACCCCAGAACAAACAAGAAGTTGCATCGGATTCGATGACATAACTTGTGTCAACTGGTAAGGATGTATGCGTTAGATCATCCTCGATACCAATCGTAAATCCTGTCTTGATATCGTCTGCTTTTAAGTAATCCAATACGGCTTTGATATGGCAAGGTTGTGTATCATGAGAACCTAATCCATAACGTCCACCGATAATTTCAATTCCAGATCCAGCCAAGGCACCTAATACATCTAAGTATAGAGGTTCACCACTAGCTCCAGCTTCTTTTGTACGATCCAATACAGCAATACGTTTAACGGTTGCAGGTAAAACTGCTTTTAAGTATTTTGCAGAGAATGGACGATACAAATGAACCTTGATCATACCGACTTTTTCACCCTTAGCAACTAAGTCGTTCACAACTTCTAATCCAGCTTCACTTGCTGAACCCATAACCACGAAGACACGTTCAGCATCTGGCGCACCAACATAGTTAAATGGTTTATAGTCACGTCCAGTGATTTCACTGACCTTCTTCATGTAATCAGCGACAACATCGGCGACATTTGCATAATGTTCGTTACGAGCTTCAACAGTTTGGAAGAAGATATCATCGTTTTCGTTCGCACCACGAGTTACTGGATTTGTATGTGGGTTCATAGAACGTTTACGGAATTCTTCCAATGCTTCGTAATCAATTAAGTCTTTGTATTTTTCAGTGTCAAATACTTCAACTTTGTGTACTTCATGAGAAGTACGGAATCCATCAAAGAAATGAATAAATGGAACTTGACATTTGATGGCAGCTAAGTGAGCAACACCAGCTAGATCCATAACTTCCTGTACGGAATGCGACGATAACATAGGGATACCGGTCTGACGTACAGCATAAATGTCTTCATGGTCACCGAAGATATTTAATGAACGGCTTGCTAGTGAACGCGCAGCTACATGTAAAACGACTGGTAAATTTTCACCAACCCATTTATAGATATTTGGGATCATCAACAACAAACCTTGACTGGCAGTAAATGTTGTTGCTAAAGTTCCTCCCTGTGCAGCACCATGCACAGCACCAGATGCACCGGCTTCTGATTGTAATTCAGCGATTTTTACAACTTCACCGAATACATTTTTTCGTCCTTGGCTTGCCCAATCATCCATCGATTCTGCCATTGGCGAAGATGGTGTAATTGGATAAATACAACTCATTTCGGTAAGAGCATAGGCATTATGGGCCGCAGCCGTGTTACCGTCCATGGACTGGAATTTTTTTGCCATATAATTTCCTCCTTAAATATTTGGTTTATTCATACCAAAATTATTATACGAGTTTTGTATTATTTTTTAAAGGACAATTTTTACGCTTTTATCAATTATTCATTAAGCATATCACTATTCTTTTATCATCTGTGTGATATAATGAACACAAGAAATCAAGGGAGGAAGGATTTATGACCATTCCTGCTTCACTTTTTCCATTAGTGACAGCACTTGTTTGCAATTTAATTGCACAAGTTCTCAAGACCATCTTTTATTATTTGAAATCTGGTGAATGGGACCTCCACTGGGTCGTAGCAAGTGGTGGATTTCCCAGTTCCCACTCTTCAACCGTAACCGGTCTTTCCATGGCCATCGGCATTCAAGAAGGATTTAATTCTGCGTTATTTGCCGTTACCGCTATTTTCGCATTCATCGTCATGTATGATGCTTGCCATGTACGTTACTATTCCGGAAAAAATATTGAATTAACGCAGCAATTGATCAAGGATCTCAAAGATGAAGCACAGATAAATATCGATTATGACGAACCCATTTATAAAGAGCAGCTCAAAGCTGTATTAGGTCATAAATTTACGGAAGTCATTGGTGGATTTATCATTGGTCTATTGGTTCCATTATTTATTAGCCCTTTATTTCTATAGATAGTAAGATAAGGAGATGCATACCATGTCAGCAGAACAAACAAACGAAGAACATATCCCGACAAAAAAAGAAGTCGAAGCATGTATTGATAAAATTCGTCCCTATATCCAACAAGATGGTGGTGACATTGCCTTTTTGGGTATTGACGAAAACAATGTTGTGTATGTCACATTCCGTGGTGCTTGCCAAGGATGCTTTATGGCCGTCAACGATTTTTCCAGTGGCATCAAATCATTGATCTTAGATGAAGTGCCTGGCGTACGAGATGTCATGCTTGTTTAAAAAGGCGATGTAGCTTAGACTACATCGCCTTTTAACATATGATCTATATAATATGGAAATTGTTTTTGCCACCAAGGCCAATCATGCGCTACATCATACCCCCAATAATCACACCAAGCATGAATGCCTTTTTCTTTAAAGATTTGTTCTAATTGTCGTAGATCTTTTGAAGTTTCTCTTTCCCAATCGCCTTGTCCTACACAAAAAATCATGGGATGTAAGTTGTATTTCCGAATATATGGATGATCCTTACCTATATTATATAAATAAGCCATGGGATTGTTTTGATACGTGATCTCATCATGATAACCAGCATAATATTGATCCATTTCATAGACGCCTGACAAGGCTAAAATACCATCAAACAAATCTGGAAAACGAAAGAAGAGATTGGTTGCATGGGTAGCTCCCATACTAGCTCCAGTTACCCACCAAGGCATGGAAGATCCAAAATACAGATCCGCTTCGGGTTTTAACTCATGAATGATATATTGGATCCAAGCTTCATGACGATCATAACGCTCTTTGGGATCACCATGATCATTGGACCACGTCTCCAGATCAATGGCATCACAAGCGATAAACCGAATCTTTCCTGCTTCAATTTGCTCAGCAACCGTCTCATACATATGCCGATCTTCCCATTCAAAAAAACGATTGTTTTGGGTTGGAATCACTAGACATACTTTCCCTGTATGTCCATAGATCTTGTATTCCATTTCTCGATCTAAATATCTCGAATACTTTTTAAAATATTTTACTAACATGCACATATTATAACATATTGCAAATTTTTATACTTTGAATTATACTTGTACTGTTTTTTAGACAGAAAGAGAGTGACACTATGTCCAATAGAGAAAAAATCTTGAACATTGCCGTCATCGCCCATGTCGACGCAGGAAAAAGTACGTTAGTTGATGCTTTCTTGCGACAAAGCGATGTATTCCGTGACAATGAAGAAGTCGTTGACTGTGTCATGGATTCCAATGATTTGGAACGTGAACGCGGTATCACTATTTATTCTAAGAACTGTTCGATCATCCACAATGGCGTAAAAATCAACATTGTTGATACACCAGGCCATGCTGACTTTTCCAGTGAAGTCGAACGAATTATTCGTACCGTAGATACAGTCATCTTATTGGTCGATTCCAGTGAAGGACCTATGCCACAAACACGATTTGTGTTATCCAAAGCATTGGAAATTGGTTTGAAACCCATCCTACTGATCAATAAGATCGATAAAAAAGATCAACGCGCCGAAGAAGTTGTTGATGAAGTATACGATCTATTCCTTGACTTAAACGCAACCGATGAACAATTGGACTTCCCTATTTTATATGGCGTTGCCCGTGAAGGCCGAGTCCAATACGATTTGAATACACCAAGCGACAATATTGATCCTTTGTTTGATACGATCTTAAAACATTGTGATCCCTATCCAGACAAAGATGATCAACCAGCTCAAATGCAAGTATCCGCTTTAGCCTATGATGATTATATTGGTCGTTTAGGTATTGGTCGAATCTACAATGGCGTCCTGCATCAAGGCGATACCTATATTCGTTGCAATGAGCAAGGTTTAAATGAGCGTGAAACCATTTCAAAATTATTTGTCTACAAAGGACTTTCACGTGTCGATGTCAAAGAAGCACACAGTGGTGATATTGTCGTCATTGCCGGTATGCCGGATATCAATATTGGTGATACCATTTGCGACCCAGAACATGTAGAACCAATGTCCCATATTCCTATTGAAGAACCTACCCTTTCGATGAACTTCCATGTCAATACTTCGCCATTTGCTGGTCAAAGTGGTAAATATGTGACAAGTCGGAATTTAAAAGAACGCTTGGAAAAAGAATTGGAAGTCAATGTTGGATTAAAAGTAGAAGAAACCGATAGTGCGGATTGTTTCAAAGTATCCGGTCGTGGTGAACTTCACATTTCCATCTTAATTGAAAATATGCGTCGTGAAGGATATGAATTGGCCGTTTCCAAACCAGAGGTTATCTTACATGAAGATGAAAACGGTCATAAGGTAGAACCCGTCGAAGAAGTCGTCTGCATTGCACCAGAAGAATATCAAGGTGCTATCATCAATAAATTGAATCTTCGTAAAGGTGTGATGCAAGATCTAAATGAAGAAAATGGCTATGTACGTATTACTTATCAAGTACCAACACGAGGTCTATTAGGATTCCGTACTGAATTTATCAATGAAACCCATGGTGAAGGTACACTGGTTCGTCGAATTTCTGGTTATGAGCCTTACAAAGGTGAAATTCCACAACGAATGCAAGGTGCTATGATTTCCAATGGAACCGGAACGGCTATGACCTATGCCCTCTGGAATCTGCAAGAACGAGGTACTTTATTTATTTCACCACAAACACCTGTTTATGAAGGTATGATCATTGGTGAAAGTGCCAAAAATATTGATATGGACGTCAATCCATTAAAAAATAAAAAATTGACAGCGATTCGATCCAGTGGACGAGATGAAGCGATGTTATTGACACCACCACGCATCTTTTCCTTAGAAGAAGCATTGGAATGGATCAATGATGATGAATTGGTAGAAGTCACACCTGATGCGATCCGTCTTCGCAAAAAAGGTCTAACAGCCATGGATCGTCGAAATTTATATCGTCAAAAAATGGCAGCCCAAGAACAATAAAAAACACGCAAATTGCGTGTTTTTTACTTATTATTCATGTCATATTCGATTCTTTTATTCAATGCATTTAAAATATGAGAAAAAGCCGAAATTTCTCTTTCATCAAAAGAATCAAATACATCTTCGATTTCGGTTTGACACCATTTTTTACATGCCTGGATTTCTTCGAGTACTTTGTTTGTTAATCGCACATATACAACGCGATGATCCTTTTCATATCGGATTCGCTGGATCCAACCCTTTTCTTCGTACTCGTTCATAAATTGGCTAGCGGCGGCAATACTAATGTCAAAATGTTTCGCCAGACCCGAAATCGTGACCTGATTATCTTTTGCCGTATAAATAAAAGAAATGATTTGAATATCTTTCATTTTATAAGAATTTTTAGTGACGGCAAAAGCATCTTTCTGCCATTCTAAAAAATTATTGATTGCCTCCAAAGCTTCTTGATGTGACATATTGTTTTCCTTTCTTCTCTATTTATATAGATATAAATATATCTATAATGAAGGAGAAAATCAACAAACAAAAAACGCACAATGTGCGCTTTTTGTAGAATCTAATTCTTTTTGTCACGGGGACTGATACTGATTCCCAGTTTTCCATCGATTGCTTTTAATATTCGTGAAAAAGCGAGTATTTCTTCATCGCTGAAATCAGCCAATACTTCATCTGCCCTCTCATCAATCTTTTGCAGACGTTCTTTAAATATATGGTTGATTTTTTCAGTAACCTTTACATGAACAGTTCGACGATCTTTATCCGAACGAATCCGTTCAACCCAGCCTTTATTCTCATAAGCTGTCACAAATTGACTAGCTGCTGCAGGGGTTACATTTAAGTGATACGCTAATTCAGACACAGTAACCATATGGTCCTCATGGGTTCGGTCAATGAATGCCAAAATGTGTAAATCACGCATCTTGAAACCTTCATACCAACTACTGTTTGTAGCAAAGGAATCCATTTGAAGATCCAAAAAGTAATTGATGGCATCTCTTGCTTTTTGTCGGGGCATTTCTTCTTTCCTTTCATCCTATACAAATCATTCTACTTGATTTGTATATTTTGTCAACAAATCTTATTAAACAATAAAATTTATAGACCCCCCCCCCGAATTTCAGCGACTATTTTGACAAAAGTTCATTTAATTGCTTTTCGGTTAAACCTAATTCCTGTTGATATTTTGCGAGTTTTTCTCTTTCTTGATTCACTTTTGCTTCCGGTGCTTTCGAAACAAAACCAGGATTGTGCAACATACCATTAGCTCGCTTGATTTCTTTATTTAAACGATCAATTTCTTTTGTTAATTTTGCCTTTTCTTTTTCTACATCGATCAAATCACCCATGGCACAAGTAAAGACAAATTGTCCAAGCGTACGTGATAAAATATCATCCGTATGTAGATCATCCACATTATGGCCATGACACATCTTATTCAATACCGCATTCGCATCTTTTGAGAGCTCATGCCAGCCACCCTTTTCATCACGTAAAGAAATGGTTAGATCTCTACTTGGTTTCATATCATAATTTGTCTTGACTTCACGAACCGTTTCAATGGTGGACATGACCAAATTCATTTCTTCTTTTTCAGCATCTGTATAAGCAAACGCAATGGTTTCTGGCCAAGATTCCACATTTAGACTTTCTTTATCATGTGGCAAATCTAAATAGATTTCTTCGGTCACAAATGGCATGAATGGAGACAACAATTTCAAAATATTGATCATAACCGTATATAGCACGGCTTTTGTGGAAGCAACCACCTTTGGATCTTCACTAAACAAGGTAGCCTTGCTTAATTCGATATACCAAGAACAAAAATCATTCCAAACAAAGTTATACAATTCGTTTCCAACAATGGCCAATTCATATTTTTCCATATTGTCTGTTACATGTCTCAATACTTCATTGAAACGAGATAAGATCCATTTATCGCTACTGGATAAATGTTCAGGATCTAAGACTGGTTTTTCATCACCAACTTGCATTTGTACATAACGAGCTGCATTCCAGATCTTATTGATGAAATTCCAAGCTGCATCCACTTTTGTTTCATCATAACGCACATCTTGACCTGGTGTTGAATTGGTGGTCAAGAAAAACCGTAAAGCATCGGCTCCTTTTTCTTGAATGACATCCATAGGATCGATTCCATTGCCTAGTGATTTAGACATTTTCCGACCTTGACTATCACGAACCAAGCCATGGATCAGAACATCTTTAAAGGGACGATCATGCATCGCAAAACGCGTTTGGAAAGCCATACGAGCAACCCAGAAGAAGATAATGTCATAACCGGTAACCAATGTGTCATTTGGAAAATAACGTTCCAAATCCGGTGTATCTTCTGGCCAACCCAATGTTGAAAATGGCCATAAACCCGATGAGAACCAAGTATCCAAAACATCCTCATCTTGGATCCATGTTTCCGTATCTTTTGGATCTTCCATGCCCACATAGATCTCACCCGTATCTTTATTGGTCCAAGCTGGTATACGATGTCCCCACCATAACTGACGAGAAATACACCAATCTTCGATATTTTCCAACCATTGGGTAAATGTTTTTTCAAAACGAGCCGGAACAAAATGAATTTTTTGATCCTCGTCTTGTTGACATTTTAATACTTCCTCTGCCAATGGTTTCATCTTCACAAACCATTGTTTGCTCAAATACGGTTCAACAATGACACCCGTTCGTTGTGAATGGCCAACTTGATGCGCATGTTCTTCAATATGATCCACGACACCAGCAGCCTCAAAATCTTTGACCAATGCTTCACGACATGCAAAACGATCCATACCGGCATATTTACCACACAGATCATTCATGGTACCATCTGGATTCATACAAATTGGCATCGGTAAATGATATTTTTTTGCCAAGGCAAAGTCGTTCGGATCATGAGCTGGTGTACATTTCATGACGGCTGTACCAAAACTCATATCAATATAATCATCTGCCATGATTGGCAATTCATCACCATTGGCTGGATTGATGGCGTGCAAGCCCACAATATCTTTGTAACGATCATCATCTGGATGGACAAAGATGGCCTGATCGGCAAACATTGTTTCAGGACGAGTAGTCGCTATCACTAATTCTTTTCCGGTTTCCACCACCTTGTATTTAAAATAATACATGTGACCCGGAATTTCTTTATGCTCCACCTCAATATTGGATAAAGCCGTCTTTGCTTCTGGATCCCAGTTAATGATTCGTTCTCCTTGATAAATCAAGCCATCATTATACAGATCCACAAATGTTTTACGAACCGCTTTAGAAAGGCCTTCATCCAAAGTAAATCGTTCTCTTGTATAATCCAAGGACAAACCAAGCTTTGCCCATTGACTCCGAATGGTCGATGCATATTCTTCTTTCCATTCCCATGCACGTTCCAAAAATTTTTCACGACCAATATCATAACGAGAAATGCCTTCTTCTTTTAATCGGGCATCGACTTTTGCTTGTGTGGCTATTCCCGCATGATCCATTCCTGGCAACCATAAGACATCATAGCCTCGCATCCGTTTATAACGAGCTAAAATATCTTGAATGGTTGTATCCCATGCATGTCCTAAATGTAGTTTTCCAGTTACATTTGGAGGAGGAATGACCATACAGTACGGATGCTTGCTCGTATCACCAGCTGTAAAGTATCCCTTGTCTAACCACGATTGATAGCGGTTTTCTTCTACGGCCAAATGGTCGTATTTTGGTGCCATTTCTTTACTCATATTCTCATCCTTTCCAAAAAAAAGCACATCCGAAAGGACGTGCTTTGACGTGGTACCACCTAACTTTGCATCAAATGATGCCTCATTCACATAACGCTGTGTCTGCGAGATCTCCTACTCTTTTCAAAGACCTAGCTCCTAGACTACCTTCATCTTTTTCACAGACCTCTTTTCACCAACCAGAGACTCTCTATCCTGCCACCAAAGATTACTCCTTCTATTCTTTGCTTTTCTAGTTAATAATAACGAAATAGAACACGTTTTTCAAGCTTAATATTTGGCCTTTGTTAACCAATGATACACAGGTTTCATCGTTTTTGCTAAGCAGCCTGGATCCAATGGTACGATCAGCCCAGCTGCTTTTACCAATTGACGAAATGGCAAAGTCCCCCCTAAAGAACATAGATGCTGATAATCTTTCAATACATGGTCATCCTTACGACACCAGAACTCCAACGCACAAACTTGTGCTAAGGTATAATCAATATAATAGAAAGGATCCATGAAAATATGTAATTGACGCATCCACCAACCGCCATTTTCTAAAAAAGGAATTTCTTCATAATTTTTATGTGGTAAATACTGTTTTTCTAATTGTCGCCAACGATCCATTCGTCGCAAAGGACCCCATTGAGGATGGGCATACACCTCATGCTGGAAATGATCTACCAAAGCTCCATAAGGTAAAAATTTAATAGCACCCGATACATGGGCAAACCGATATGCATCGGCTTTATTTCCAAAAAATCGATCCATCCATGGATGGGTAAAAAATTCCATCGACATAGAATGAATTTCACACGACTCATATGTCGGCCAAATACATTCGCTCGGTCTTATATCTTGGGAACAATACACTTGATAGGCATGACCCGCTTCATGGGTCAATGTTTCCACATCTTGATTGGTATGATTTCCATTCGCAAAGATAAATGGACTTTTGTAAGAAGGAATATATGTACAATAGCCGCCAGGTGCTTTATTAGGTTTTGCTTCTAGATCCATTAAATCATGATCCAACATATATTGAAAAAAAGTACCCGTAGAAGGACTCAATTCCTGATACATCTGTAAAGCCGATTGACATAACCCATCAATATCATCAATGGGTGTGGGATTGCCCTCTTTAAATTCCACTTTTTCGTCCCATGTATAGAGTTGGTCCAAGCCAAGTCTTTTAGTTTGTCGTTCATATAATTGTTGGGCAATCGGTACGACCACATCAACAATTTGTTTGCGATAGTTCGCAACATCCTTTTGATCGTAATCAAAACGATACATTCGTTTATAACCAAGTTCAATATAATTCTTATATCCTAGTTTTTTAGCCATTGTATCTCTGGTCTTGACCAGTCGATCATATATCTTATTTAGATCATCTTGATGTTGATCAAACCATCCCCAATAGGCTTTGGTGGCCCCTTTGCGAATGTTTCGATCTTTGGCAGTCATCAAAGGCTCCAATTGAGAAAGGGTGTATACCTTTCCATCCAGATCAATCTGACTGGACGCAATCAGTGCCTGATATTGAGAAGACAATTCATTTTCTTTTTGAAGTTCAGGAATGATCGCATCGGAAAACGTTTCTTGATCCATTTCCTTCGCTAAAAAATAAGTGATTGGAACATCCTTTTTTAATTGCTCACAATATGGACTTTGTAAGATCACAGCATCGGTTTGATGAAAATTCGATTGAATTTCTGGTAATACTTGATCCCAATAATCATTTTCTTGTTGATAAAAAGGATCTTTCGTATTGATTGAATGACGAATTTGACAAAGCGTCACATTCGATTCCAACTTCTGATCATATGCATCCAATTCATCAAAAGCTGCTTTAAATTGTGCATAAGAATCAGCCGTTTCTAAACGTTGTTTAAACGATTCTACTTGTTGTTGAATGTCTTGTTTCTCCATATGAGAATATGTATATTCATTAAATTTCATAGTTTGCCCCTAACTAAAAAAAGCCACAAAAGAGATCTTTTGTGGCTATGATTCCTAGACTACTTGCCTAAACGTTTTTTAATAACTTCTTGTACTTCTTCCATCGTTTCTTTTTCAACACATTCTGCAGCTAATGCTTGTGCATCCGCATAAGACATGTTGTTGATGGTCTTACGAGCACGAAGAATTTGTGTAGCACTCATGGAGAATTCATCCAATCCAAGTCCCAATAGAACAGGAGCCGCTAATTCATCACCAGCCATGGCACCACACATACCACACCAGCTTCCATTTTTATGCGCACCTTCAATGGTCATCTTAACCAAACGTAAGATACTTGGATTCAATGGTTGATATAAATAAGAAACATGTTCAGACATACGGTCAGCAGCCATTGAATATTGGATCAAATCATTGGTACCAATTGAGAAGAAATCAGCATATTTAGAGAATTGATCAGCCAATGCAGCAGCAGCTGGAATTTCTACCATCATACCAACTTCGATATCGTCAGCAACTTTTACACCTTCAGCAATTAATTTGGCTTTTTCTTCCTCATAGATAGCTTTGGCTTGACGGAATTCATTAATCGTTGCGATCATTGGGAACATGATCGCTAAACGGCCATAAACCGATGCACGACATAATGCACGAAGTTGTGTACGGAATACATCTTGTTCTTTCAAACATAGACGAATCGCACGATAACCTAAGAATGGGTTCATTTCTTCTGGGAATTGATAATAAGATAATTTCTTATCTCCACCAATATCCAAAGTACGAACAACGACACGTTTACCTTGCATTCCTTCTAGAACTTGTTTATATGCTTCAAATTGTTCATCTTCCGTTGGGAAATGATCACTGCCCATATATAGGAATTCCGTACGGAAAAGGCCAACACCTTCACCACCATTTTTCAATACACCAGCTACATCATCAAAACCACCAATGTTACCAGCAATATCTACCTTGTGACCATCTGGAGTAACGGTTTCCTGATTGACCAATACTTGTAATTCTTCTTTTTCTTTTGCATAAGCAGCCGCTTTCTCTTTATAGGCTTGAATGGTTGCTTCATCGGGATTTACGATCACTTCTCCATCTAAAGCATCCAATGCTAAGATATCTCCCGTCTTACATGCATCCATGACACCAGGACAACCAACAACAGCAGGAATTTCCAAAGAGTTCGCCATGATGGCGGAATGCGATGTCTTGCCACCAATTTCAGTCGCAAAACCTTTTACATATTCATTCAATTGCGCTGTATCACTTGGTGTCAAATCATGCGCTACAATGATCGAATCTTCATCGATTGCAGTTAGATCAGGAATAACCAATCCCAATAAATTACATTTTAAACGGAAAGTAACATCCTTGACATCAGCTGCTCTTTCACGGAAATAATCATTATCCATACTTTCAAACATAGTGACCATTTGATCAGCTACTTGTTCGGTCGCATATTCTGCATTGACCTTATCATTTTTGATCATTTGTTGGATCTGACCAGCTAATTCTGGGTCATTGACCATCATCAAATGTGCATCAAATACAGCTAATTCATCTGCTGCTAAACGCTTAGCTGCACGTGCTTTTACACCTTCGATATCTTTTACTGTTTTTTCAAGTGCTGCATCAAATTTCTTTAATTGTTCGTCCACATCACAATTTTCTTGTTTTGTGATGACTGCTTTTGGTGTTTCTAGTTTATAAACCTTGGCAACAGATACACCAGCACTTGCCGCAATACCTTTTAACATGATTTACGATTCCTCCTATTAATGCGTGATGAACGCTTTCATTCTATAAAATTTTAACACTATTCCCCTACTATCGCAACTAGTCCGAATCATAAAAAAAGTCCAAGCGAACTTGAACTTTTGTTTATTTGCTCCAGACCTTGCGCAAAGGTACACTGACCGCACAAGTTATAATACAACATAACACTGCCTCTAAAATGCCTTGTAAGCCAACCACTACCGCAACAAACGCAAATGGATTGGAAACATGTAAAGAAGTAACTAGATTTTGGATGTATTCTGTTTGATAAAAGAACAATACCAATGATCCCATAAAGAAGATGGTATTAAATACCGCTGCCAATAAACCAGCTAAAGCACAATTCAATTTTTCTTTCTTTGGCATAGCCTTATGCAGCGCCTTAAAAATCAAACCAGTACCCCATCCCATCAAAACACGGGCTACAACACAAACCACAAAACATGCCAATGGATTGATACTAAACATGGCCGTACCCATCGCACTTCGACCCGACACAGCACTAAACAGTGATGTCAAACCAAAAACACCACCCAAGATAGCTCCATCACCAGGCCCCATCACAACAGCACCAATAGCTACTGGAATGGTTAATAGACTCATTTGGATGGGTCCAATCTGTAGATACCCCAATGGTGTGTACGACATGACAAGAATGATGGCGATCAATAAGGCTAGTGCCGCCATACGACGTACCGAACTGTTTGATTGATTCATATTCAATTTTTCCTCCTACTCTCGTTCCAAATGGATACGATGTAAATAAATCAATAGGCAATAATGTCAATGACTGTCTTTCGATCAGTTTTGACTTGCCTTTTTGATTATACACCCTCAAAGAAAAAGACCCAAGAAAACTTGGATCTATTTTTGATGTTGAGCAATGATCTTCTGACTAATATTGTCAGGGACTGGATCATAACGATCCATTTCCATGGTGTAACTACCCAAACCTTGCGACATACTGCGAAGATCTAAAGCATAGCGTAACATTTCCGCCAATGGAACTTGTGCAGTAATGATCTGGTTATCATCCACAGGTTCCATGCCCATGATGGCACCGCGACGTTTATTCAAATCCCCAATAATGGTTCCTGTATAACTATCTGGCACCTCAATGGTCACATTCATGATTGGTTCCAATAAGATCGGATGGGCTTTGGTCATCGCATCTTTGAAAGCCAAGTGAGCCGCTAATTTAAATGCCATTTCGCTGGAATCCACATCATGATATTTACCATCCATCAATGTTGTTTTCAAATTGACCATCTTATAGCCGGCCAATGGTCCTGCTTCACAACATTCACGCAAACCAGTCTCAACAGCCGGGAAATATTGTTTCGGAACAGCTCCACCAAATACTTTTTCTTCAAAGACCATATCTTCTTGGTCCGCATTGGGTTCAAAGTCCACAAACACATGACCAAATTGTCCATGTCCACCGGATTGTTTCTTATGACGGCCTTCTCCGGTTGCTTTTTTCGTTATGGTTTCACGATAGGTTACTTTTGGATCCGCATGTGTCACATTGACTTTATATTTATTGGCCAATTTGCTTAATAATACATCTAAGTGCTGATCACCAATACCATACAATACCGTTTCTTTGGTTTCGGGATTGTTCACCACTTTAAAAGTAGGATCTTCCTCCAACAAACGAGTCAAACCCGTCGATAACTTATCTTCGTCATTTTTGGTCTTAGGGAAAACAGCTTGTCCATACATAGGGGTATCAAATGGAATCGGATCGGCCATCAATAATTTATCTTTTTCACACAACGTATCATTGGTATGCGTATTTTGAAGTTTGGTAACAGCACCAATATCACCTGTAAACAATTTACCAATGGCAGTTTGATGTTTTCCTTTGATTGTATAGATCGCGCTGATTTTTTCTGGTTGTCCATTGGATGCATTATAAACCGTTGAATCACTCGACAATACACCACTCAACACTTTTAAATACGAAATACGACCAACAAAAGGATCCATGATCGTTTTAAAGACCTGGGCGGTCAATGCCTCTGTTTCACTGGTCATTAATTCAACTTTTTCACCTTTTGGCGTGGTTGCGACATACAATCCTTTTTCCGAATACGTTGGAAAATAATCAACGATCAGATCCATCAAACGACGAATACCAATCATCTCTGTGGCACTTCCTGAATATACCGGAACAATTTCGCCATTTCGAATACCGATACGAACCCCACGAGTCAATTCCGCATCACTAAATGCCTCTCCCGAAAAGAATTTTTCCATTAATTCGTCATCACCCATGGCTACGGCTTCAGCAATCTGATCTTTGTAGATGCTCACGGCATCTTCCAATTCTTCTGGTACTGGTTGAGCTACGCTCTCATTGGCCTTTGGCCCTTTATAGTACCAAGCTTTATTACGAATGATATTGACAGAACCAACAATGGTACCCTCTTCGACGATTGGTAATTCAAAAGGAATGACATTTTTACCAAATTCTTCACGCAAGGCATCATAGGCACTTTCAAAATCAGTATCCGGATCATCCAGATGATTGATAAAGAAGATGGCTGGCTTTTTGGCTTGAACTGCCTTTTTATACGCTAATTTTGTTCCTGAAGTCAATGGATCACGAGCATCTGTAACAATTAAAATGTTGTCGCCAACCGCAAAACCAGCTTCTTGTTCTCCCACATAATCCAGATAGCCGGGCGTATCAATAAAGTTAATTTTCGAATCATCCCATTCAATTGGAATGATGGATGTATAAATACTTGCACCACGTTTAATTTCTTCCGGATCAAAATCTATCATGGAAGATCCATCTGACGTTTTACCAAAACGATCGGTCGCCTTTGTGAAATACAATAAAGATTCCATGACGGCTGTTTTCCCCGATCCACTATGACCCATAACGGTCACATTTCGAACTTCATTACTTAAATAATCTCTCATAGTCTATGGCTCCCATTATCTTAAGATTGGCTCCAATTGAGCACGATTGGATTCGCGGACATAATCCAAAGCTGTACGTCCTTGTTTATCGACCATATCTTTATCGGCATCATATGCCAACAATTTTTCAATCAAACTTGGATATCCGCCATAAGCCGCACGCATCAATGCGGTACAACCATTATTATCAAATAAGTTCACATTCGCATTGCGATCCAACAAAATCGCTACCGTATCTCTTTTAAAGGCAATGCAAGCTTCCATCAAAGCCGTACGACCAACTTCATCTTGCGCATTGATATCTGCACCTGCATCCAACAATACCCCCACACAACGATCACGTCCTAGGAAAGCGGCACGCATCAATGCGGTTCTGCCCCGATCGTCTTTCGCATTCACATCGGCACCAGCTAAAAGCAATGCCTTACAAATGGTACGATTTCCTTTTTTTGCGGCACCCATCAATGCCGTCTTGCCATTATTATCGGTCATATTGACATCTGCACCATTATCGATCAGCAACTGGACAATATCTTTTCGATCTCTTTTGGCAGCACGCATCAATGCCGAACGCCCATCCCCATTTTGATAGTTCACATCTGCACCTGCTTTTATTTGTGCGGCAGCCATCGGAAAATCACCATTTGCGCATGCATCCCAGAAAACTTTGTTGAAATTTTGATCCATTTTGAATCCTCCTTATATGATTGAATCAAGTATGAAAAAAACTGGATACACGAAATATCCAGTTATAGCTCTCGAAAAGAGCAACCATTCACGATGAAGAACACAACTGCAACTTGTCCTTGATTCATCTTGATCACTCCCTTCGTTTGATAATTCCATTATACTGATCGTATATAAGGGGTCAAATCAAGTGCCAATTTGGACAGAGATACTACCAAGATTGACATGTCTAAGCCATACTTATTATAATTTGATCATGATAAAAATCATTTTCTTCGATATTGATAACACCCTGATTCCTTTAGGCGCGACTCAAATCGAACCCAAGCTCATTCATGCTTTACATCAACTCCAAGCCAAAGGAATCAAACTCGTTTTAGCAACCGGACGGCCTAGTTTCTATGTACCTCATTTTGACCATATCCATTTTGATGCCTTTTTGACCTTTAATGGCCAATATTGCTTTGATCAAAATCAAACGATCTATGCAGATCCGCTCTCCCATAAAGATGTGATAACGGTATTACACAATGCCAAACAAATCCATAAAGCAGTGGCCCTGACCACCAATGAAAAGCTCGAAGCCACGTATTATCAACCCGAATTGGAACGTTACTTTACCATTGCCAACCAATCGTTATCCATCACCGATGATTTAAAGACGCTTTTAAACCAGGATATCTATCAAATGATGATCGCGACCAAAGAATATCAAGATATGCAAGTGTTAAAGAACACCCATCATCTACAAATCGTTCGATGGATCGATTTTGCTGCTGACATCATACCCCTAGGTGGTGGGAAAGCCAAAGGCATAGCAGCCATGCTCAAGCACTATGGCATCCATAAAGATGAGACCATGGCCTTTGGCGATGGTGGAAATGATGCGGAAATGATTCAATTTGCCCATATTGGCGTAGCGATGGGCAATGCCAAAGCAGAAGTCAAGGACATAGCCGACTATGTCACAACGGATGTGGACAAAGATGGATTAATCAACGCTTTTTCACATTTTTGGCTTGTTGTGAGGGCAAATTCAACATGTCCTTTTGGTACATCCACACCTGTACAAACCACTTGAACTTTCTGGCCTAATTGATAGGCCTTTTTTTGTGAGCGTGCTTGTAAGGTCAGAGTATCTTCATCGAAACTATAGAAATCATCGATCAATGTATGTACAGGCACCAACCCTTCGATCGTATTGGGCAGTTCCACAAAGAAGCCAAATTTCTGTACACCGGAAATCATACCGGTATAGACCTTGCCGATATGTTTTTGCATATATTCTGCTTTTTTATAGTCATTGACCAATCGCTCAATGGCAATGGCATCCCGTTCTTTTTCGGAGACATGCTTTGCTTGTTGATCGATCGAATGCATATCTTTTGACACTTGCTTTCGATCTTGTTTTTCAAAAAGATATTTTCGCAACATCCGATGAACGACCAAATCGGAATAACGGCGAATCGGTGAGGTAAAATGACAATATTCTTCCAATGCAAGGCCAAAATGACCCAAACACGCTGCATCATAATACGCTTTTTCCATGGCTCGTAAACTGATCATGGAAATGATCGGATAGGCATCGTTATCTTCTAAAGATGCCAAAAACTGCGCTAATGCTTTGGGCTCAATCTCATCGGGCATGATATCATAAGGCAAATGTAAGGCCAATGCCATCGTATTGATCGTGCTAGCTTTTTCTGGATTTGGCTTTAAATGCACACGATACATACATGGTAGTTGTGCCTGATGTAAACAATTGGCCACACATACATTGGCTAAGATCATACATTGTTCGATCATTTCTTCAGCATAACCTCGCTGCTTTTCATACACATCAATGGCTTTCCCTTTTTCATTCAGAAGAATGACTGGCTCTTTGGTTTCAAATTGAATCGCACCACGCTCTTTGGATTGTATGGCCAACTGATGCGCACAAGCTTCAAGATCTAATAATTGTTCTTTGATCCGTGCATATTCCGAAACCATATTTCCTGCCAATAATTGATTGACTTTCTGATAGGTGCATCGCTGATTTGAATGGATCAAGGAAGGATAGATCTTGTAAGATGTACAATGACCTGTCTGGTCAATTTCCATTTGCACTGTCAAAGTGCAACGATCCACATGAGGATTCAGGGAACAAATTCCATTCGATAACACAAATGGGAGCATAGGAACGACTCGATCGCATACATAAATGCTGGTTGAGCGGGCAAAGGCTTCTCGATCAATGGCACTTTTGGTTTGAACATAATGACTCACGTCAGCAATATGGACATAGAGACGATAGCCACTGTCTTTCTTTTCAATAGAGATCGCATCATCAAAATCTTTTGCGTCGTCGCCATCAATGGTAAAAGTGATCAAACTACGAAGATCGATCCGATCTTTACGATCTTGCTCCTTCACTTCATGCGGTATTTTTTTCAATTCATTTTGGACCTTTTCATTAAAATGCATCCGCACCTTATGGGCATATAACATCGACGTCACATCAACGCCTGGATCGTTTTCTTTTCCAATGGTCTCACAAATCCTAATTTCAATCGGTCTAGTATACTTTATGATTTGCGCAACCACCTTCGTACCCGGACGAAGGGAAGGATCCAATGTCTTGAGTTTAAATTCACAATGATAGTCGATGTCACTACGAAAAACCAATTGTTTCTTTCGACGGACCATGGTTCCTGTTAATTCCTGGATCGTATGTTCATAGACACGGACCACTTTTTTGGATTGACGATCAATCAAGACCAAATCATCCACAAAAAGTTCGTCATTTTTATGTTTGGGCAAATAAATTTTCTGTACCCCATCGGAAACCATCCATTCAAATCGTGAAATATCTTTGAGCTTACCAACGATATATTGATTGGTATCCATACGCATATAATGATGATGATCATTCATTAGGACATGTTGATCCTCCAGATCATTCAATGTTTTGACAAGTTGTACGAAATCATTGGTAGAGCGCAAATGCAATGTCGCTTCGATTTCGTGTAGTGTCCAATTTTGTTTTTGATCAAATAAAGCCAGAATTTTTTGTTCCATAAACTTCCCTCCTTCCACAAAAAAAGGCCTTGATGGCCTAACCTCAAATGACTTGTAACGCAAGTACTAAACAAAAGAACGCAATACCACAAAGCAATGTCAAACGACTAATGACTTTTTCGGGTCCTCTTTCTTTTTGCACAGCAAATAAGTTCAAATCACCGCTACCTGTAAATGCAGCCGATAATCCATCGGATTTACCACCTTGTAGCAATGTTAAGATAATGATCAATCCGGAAATGATCATCAAGATAATATTTAAGGTATCTTCCATATTCCTTCCTCTTTTCAATCTTGAAGTATTGTATCATACTCCAAACATTCCATCAAATTGGATACGGTCCAAGTGGGATGGATATCCAATCGAGCAATATCGTTTCGTGTATGAACGCCTGTTTCTACAAAAATCGTTTGTACATTGTTTTCATAACCTAAACGAATGTCTGTTTCTAAGTTATCACCAATTAAGATCACATCGTCTTTATGCAGATGGAAATAGCTAAGAAATAAGTCCAGCATCGTTTTCGATGGTTTGGCAATATCTGGACTTTGGGTATGGGTCGCATATTCAAACATAGCGACAATACTGCCATTTCCCACTTCAAATCCACCCGGTTTGGCCAGGATGCGATCCTTGTTCGTACCAATGAGTTTTGCTCCTTGTAGCAGACAAGTCAATGCTTGAGAATACATCGCATAGTTGCCTTTTTTGGTCAATCCCACAAAAACAAAATCAGGATGGTCATCGGTAATGGTAAAACCGGCATCCAATAAGGCTTGTTCCATGCCTTTTTCACCAATGAAATAAGCTTTTCTACCCGTATATTTTTCTTTGACAAATTGACAACTCGCCATGGCACTATTGTAGAATTGCTCCGCGCGAATGCCTGTATAGCCCATCTTTTCCATGTGCTCCACATTGATTTGTGGGGTGCGCATCGAATTATTGGTCAAAAATAAATACGGAATATTTTTTTCAATACAATGATCTAAAAATTGTTTCGCTGTTTCGATGATCTGTGTGCCACGATACATCGTGCCATCCAGATCAAATACCAATGTTTTCATATGCATAAAAAGAAAGTCTTACTCGACTTTCTTCAAATCTTGATAAGCAATATCCGTAGGTGTTTCTCGACCAAACAAGATCAATAATACCGTTGCTTCTTTTTTCTCTTCATTCATGCTTTCAACGATACCTTCTGAATTTTTAAAGGGACCATTTAAAATTTGAACATTATCACCTACTTGGAAATCCACAGCTACATTGAGATCTTGATTTCCTAAACGTCGCAATACCGAATCAATTTCAGCTTGAGGCACAGGGAATGGTTTGGCTCCCTTACCACTCGAACCAATAAATCCAGTAACACCTGGAGTATTACGAACCGCAAACCAAGCTTCATCCGACATGATCATTTGCACCAAAAGATAGCCTGAGAATAAATTTTTGGTTTTTTCTACGGGCTTGCCATTCTTATATTCTATTTCTTTTTCTTCAGCGACAACGATTTGAAATAAGTTATCCTGAAGACCCATCGTTTTGATACGACGTTCCAAATTTTCTTTGACCCGGTTTTCTTGTCCGGCATATGTATTCACTACATACCATTCTTTTTTTAAGTCTGTATCTGCCATTCCAACTCCCTACTTTCCAACGATCCGTGAAACGATTCCTGTTGATAATAATTCACATACAAAGAAATATAAGCCAAATAATACAGTAAAGACGATCACTAATAGACTGTCTTTTGAAAGTTGTTTTACACTTGGCCATTTTACTTTCTTTAACTCACGCATAACATTAGCTGGGGAATACACCCAACCTTTTTTATTTTTTTTCTGATCTTTTGCCATATCTTCTCACTTCGTTTCTTTATGTAAAGTATGCTTTCCACACTTTGGACAATATTTGCGAATTTCTAAACGTTTTGTATTGGTTTTCTTATTTTTCGGTGTGACATAATTTCTTGATAAACATTCGGTACAAACCAAAATTACTTTATCTGCCATTTGATTTCACTCCTAACTTTTAAAAGATACCATTGAATGGAAAAATTTGTCAATGTACCTGTACCCATTTTTTAATTTTTCTTAGAATATAACGTACTTTTCGAACCGAATATTGATAGTGTTGTGCAATTTCATTGGTTGAATAGCCTTGTTGCTTCAAAACCAAAATATCTAATTCTTCTTTGGTGAAGTTTTGATTCATCAATGTATATAAATAATCTTTTTGTGTATGCACCATGACATCTTCGTGAATGTGCATTTTTGGATCGGCAATGAGATCCGATGCATAGTGTTCGATATCTTCACGAACCGACTGATCCAAATGAAAAACTGGATAATAATTTTGAATAGAATGGGTTTGTTCCATACGAAGGGCATCGATCAATCGATTTTCCAATACACGGCTATAAAAGGATTTTAGAAATGGCCATCGATCGACGCGACAACGTTGCAAACATTCATACAATACACAATCAGAAAGTGGCAAATAATCGCCGGCATAGCGGGTATGAAAGCGATGTTGAATGATGGCAACCGTAGTCGGTCGAAAAGCTTCAATTAATGCTGAAAAAGCTTCTTCATCATTCATAAAATAGTAATAGATCAATTCATTGATATTTCTTTTCATTTTGCTCCCTTTTGAGCAAAAAAGATTACAGAGGATGTCTTTGACTATGTATTTGATAAAGCAAGATACCACAAGCCACACTCGCATTTAGCGATGTGATTGAACCTTCCATTGGTAATTTTACGACATAATCACATTGTTTTTTGACCAAAGGACTGATTCCTTTGCCTTCGGAGCCAATGACCAAACAAACGGGAACATCGTAAATGCCTTCACGATAGTCCCGTGCCTGTTCCATATCCGTTCCTATGATCCAATAGCCTTGTTTTTTTAAAGTCTTCAGGGTATTGGTCAAATTATTGACAATACAGGTTGGAACGGTATAAGCCGCTCCTGTACTTGCTTTGATGGCAGATGGTGTCAAGCCCGCACTTTTGTGTTTAGTTAAGATCATGCCATCGACCCCGACACAATCACAAGTACGTAAGATGGCCCCAACATTTTGTGGATCTTGGATACCATCTAAAGCAACCAGCAATCCATTGGGATGAATGAGTGTCTCTAATTCGACCGTTGGAATATCTTTCACTACGCATACGATCCCTTGATGATGGACATTTTGAGCCATTCGATCCAACTGTTTTCGATTCATCCATTGATAAGGAATTTGTGACTGCTCAATTTGAACCATACGTTTTTTATCTTTCATGCCTTGTTGCACATATATAGTTTCAATTTGGTCCGGAAATTGAGACAACGTTGTCCAGACATTTTTTCCATAAACGATCATAATTGGTCTCCTAATTGAATGATTCGATCCATCAACCGATGCAACCGATCGACATGATCATATAAGTATAAATAACCGATACAAGCTTCCAATGCAGTCGCTTTCATATATTGTTGACTGGTCGCATTTTTTGCTTTGGTGTGATAAGAGGCATTGCGTCCACGTCGTAAAATTTCTTTTTCATCCGCCGTAAAAAAATCTTCTTGGTTCAATGCATCCAAAAGGGCAGATTGTCCTTTAGCTGAACAAACTTTTGCACTCATTCGTTGTAGTTTCTGCGGATTTTGGATTCCCTTTTCTAAGACATGTTGGCGCACATACATGGTCATGATGGCATCTCCCATCCAAGCTAGACTAATCGCATTTTGATGCACGATTTCCATTAGAGAATTCCCTTAGCTTGTAGTTTTGCACGATAGGTATCCGCAACATCAAACTGTTTTGCTTGGACCGCTTCACGCCATGCTTGATAGGTTTCTTTATCTTCTTCCGTTAATACAACAGGTTCAAACACAATACCTAAGACATACAACATCTTTTCAAGTGTATGCAACAAGGAACCAACTTTTGCCGTATCGATCTGACGAGTACGCAAAGATTGATTCAATTGTTTCACGGCTTCAAATACGGTAGATATCGCATTTGGCGTATTGAGATCATCGTTTAATGCATCCAAGAAAGATTGCCACAACGTTGTGTCCACCTCATCACTTGTCTTAGCCCCTTCCAGCTGAAGTTTGACTTGCGCCTGATGATAGGCGGTTTCGATACGACCTAATTCTTTTTGTGCACTCGCAAAACTTTCATTCGATAAATTCAATGGAGCCCGATAATGCGTAGATATCAAGATCCAACGAATGGTGTTACCACCGTATTCCGCAATCAAATCTTTGGCCCATTGGACATTTCCAATGGATTTAGACATTTTTTCAAATTTTGAAGCTTTATCATCTTTAATATTGATCATGCCATTGTGGACCCAAATATTGGCAAGATGGGTATGATTGATACACTCACATTGGGCAATTTCATTCTCGTGGTGAGGGAACTTCAGATCCAAACCACCACCATGAATATCGATCAATGGTTTTTTAAATACATCTTGAATCATGGCCACACATTCTGTATGCCAGCCAGGACGTCCTTTTGACCATGGTGTATCCCATTGAATCCCTTCATCGGTTGCTTTCCAAAGCGTAAAATCCAAGGGATTTTCTTTTTTATCGTTTTCATCAATACGTGCACCAACCATCAGATCTTGCATGTTTTGATGGGATAATTCGCCATATTTCGAATCGGCACTTACCCGAAAATACACATCGCCATCCACTTGATAGGCATCGCCATCATCAATCAATTTTTGAATAAAAGCAATGACTTGATCCATCGTTTCGGTAACGCGCGGCGTAACATCCGGCTGATCGGCATGTAAGTCACTTCGAGTTTGGGCATATGCTTTGATATAAGTATCTGTAATCTCTTTTTCGCTCACATTATTTTCAATCGCGGCATGAATGATCTTATCATCCACGTCCGTATAGTTACTGACATATTTCACTTTGAGGCCTTGTATCTCCAAAGCCTTCTTTAATGTATCAAAAACAACGATAGGCCGGGCGTTTCCTACATGTGGATAGTTATACACAGTAGGTCCGCACACGTACATAGAAACTTCTCCTGGAACGATGGGTTCTAGTGTTTCTATTTTTTGTGTCAAACTATTGTATAGCTTCATTCTCTTCACTCCCTATTTCTCCTTTTTATTTTTATCCATTTCTAAAGATAAATCACGGAATTGTTCCATCCATTTGGGATCTATTCCTTCTTTTTTCATTTTTTCCAAATAAACTTTATCAAGATCATTGACATCTTTGGTCAATTCGTCCCGATCTTCATCGGATAATTTTTGTCTGATCGCCATGGTTGATTCCTCTCTATGCGTATCTAAAGGATACTCTAAATAGCCACTTTTTTCAATCCAACAAAAAAAGCACTCCGAAGAGTGCTCCTTTATCTGAACATCAATTAAGCTAATTCAGAGAAATATTTGATTGTACGAACCATTTGGCTAGTGAATGAGTTTTCATTATCATACCAAGAAACGACTTGTACTAATGTATTTCCGTCTCCAGTTTCAACTGCCATTGTTTGCGTTGCGTCAAACAAAGATCCGTAACGCATTCCGATGATATCGCTAGAAACGATTTCTTCGTCATTGTATCCATAAGATTCAGTAACAGAAGCTTTCATCTTTGCATTGATGTCATCAACGGTAACTTTTCCTTCTACTTCAGCAACTAAGATCGTTGTAGATCCTGTAGGAGTAGGAACACGTTGTGCAGAACCGATCAATTTACCATTCAATTCTGGAACAACCAAACCGATAGCTTTTGCAGCACCAGTTGAGTTTGGAACGATGTTTTGAGCAGCAGCACGGCTACGACGTTTGTTTCCTTTACGTTGAGGTCCATCCAATACCATTTGGTCACCAGTATAAGAGTGAACAGTTGTCATGATACCAGATTTAATTGGAGCCAATTCGTTTAATGCTTTAGCCATAGGAGCCAAGCAGTTTGTTGTACAAGATGCAGCAGAGATGATCTTGTCTTCTGGAGTCAATGTCTTATGGTTAACATTGTAAACGATCGTCTTCAAATCAGATCCAGCTGGAGCTGAGATGACGACTTTCTTAGCACCTGCATCAATATGAGCTTGTGCTTTTGCTTTTGAAGTATAGAATCCAGTGCATTCCAATACAACATCTACATCTAATTCACCCCAAGGCAATTTAGAAGCATCGGCTTCTTTGTAAATTGTGATTTCTTTTCCACCAACAGTGATTGAACCTTCACCAGCAGCAACTGTATCTGCTAATGCATACGTTCCTTGAGTAGTATCATATTTTAACAAATAGGCTAACATATCAGGGCTTGTTAAATCGTTGATAGCTACTACTTCATACCCTTCAGCACCAAACATTTGACGGAATGCCAAACGTCCAATACGTCCAAAACCGTTGATTGCAACTTTTACTGTCATATCAGTAATTCCTCCTTTAATCAATCATCCATATTATAGAAAATGCCACCCTGTTTGTCAATCGTTTCACAACGTATATAACCGCTTTCATTATCGTTATATCTATCCCCTTTTTTCAATTCATGATAGAATGTCTCCAAGGAGGTTTTTATGAATCAAAATCAATTATTAGACTTGTTAGAAAAAGACGCTCGTTTACGTCCACAAGATCTTGCGGATATCTTAAATGAAAATGTAGAAGATGTCTCCCATCAGATCAAAGAATTAGAAGATAAAAAGATCATATGTGGTTATCATACCGTAATCAACTACAACCGCGCCCAACGAAATGAAAAAGTAATGGCCTATATCGAAGTTTCTTGTTCTCCTCAACGCAATCGTGGCTATGACCAAACAGCCATGGTCATTGCGAACTATCCGGAAGTGACCACCATGTATTTATTGAGTGGTGATTGTGACTTTTTATGCTTGGTTGAGGGCAAGACCATGTTTGAGGTAGCCCGCTTTGTTTCCGATTCCATTGCATGTGTCGATGGTGTGATCTCAACAAAAACCTTATTTGTTCTGAAACAATATAAAGAATCCGGTGTATTGATGGAATCCATCAAAGAAGATGATACCGATAGATTGGTCGTGACACCATAATGAAATCCATTTCTACTGTTGTTGAAAAAATGAAACCCAGTGGCATCCGCAAGTTCTTCGACTTAGCAAGCACCATGGATGATGTGATCTCCCTTGGTGTGGGTGAACCCGATTTTTCCACACCATGGCACATTTGCCAGGCCGCCATGGCCTCGATGGCCGATGGCAAGACACACTATACCGCCAATCGAGGTTTATTGGAATTGCGACAAGAAATTGCTACATTCCACAAAGAACACTATCAACAATCCTACGATCCACAAACCGAGATCGTCGTCACCGTTGGCGGAAGTGAAGCCATTGATATTTCCATGCGCGCTCTATTAAATCCAGGTGATGAAGTCATTGTCATGGATCCCAATTATGTAGCTTATGAACCGGCCGTTGCTTTAGCCGGTGGAGTTTGTGTCCCCATTGTTCTGACCAAAGAAAATGAGTTTAAATTGAAACCAGAAGATCTGAAAGCAGCCATCAGTCCAAAAACCAAAGCCATGATCATCAATTACCCATCCAATCCGACCGGAGGGGTCATGACACATGAGGACTATGCCAAATTAGTACCTATTTTAAAAGAATCTGGTATCTTTGTGGTAAGTGATGAGATCTATGCTGAATTGAGTTTTGATCAAGAGTTTGCTTCTCTATCCCAATTTGATGAAGTCCGTGATCAGATCATTGTCATTAATGGTTTCTCGAAAGCCTTTGCGATGACAGGCTGGCGACTTGGCTATATTCTTGCCAATGCCCCTTTATCGAAAGCCATCACAAAAATTCATCAATATGTCATCATGTCGGCTTCTGTTGCGAGTCAATATGCTGCTATTGAAGCTTTGAAGAATGGCTATCCCGATGTCGTGATGATGCGAGAAGAATACAACCATCGTCGGAACCTATTGGTAAATCGCCTCAATGCGATGGGTCTACATACCAATATGCCGCATGGTACATTTTATGTATTTGCCGATATTCGAAAGACAGGTCTGAATAGTGAAACTTTCTGTAGTCAACTACTAGAAAAAGAACACGTAGCATGTGTACCTGGCAATGCCTTTGGTCCACATGGTGAAGGTTTCATCCGTATTTCTTATGCCTATAGTTTGAATCACATCAAAGAAGCTTGCGTACGCATTGAACAATTCTTAAAAGATATTGATTATCAAAAGGAATGAACAAAAAAAACAGGAATCCATGACGATTCCTGTTTTCTTATGTCTTTATGCACCCGTTAGTTCCGACATTGCTTTTTGTGCCAATTCGGTTTTCTTATGTGCATCGGCTTTATCTGTACCGCGGATACAATAATAGAATTTGCATTTTGGTTCAGTACCACTTGGTCGTACCGCTACCCAACTGCCATCTTCTAGGAAGTATTTTAATACATTCGACTTGGTGAATCCTTCCAATGGTCGTACTTCGCCATTTTCATGGATTGTTTGTGTCTGGAAGTCTTCGCTTTTCACAACTTTGACACCCGCAATTTCTTTTGGTGCTTCGACACGAAGATCCGATAAGATCTTTTGGATTCGTTTTGCACCTTCTTCACCCGATAAAGTCAAGGCAACTTGTGATTCTTCATACGTACCATGACGTTGATACAATTCTTCCAACACATCCACTAGATCTTTTCCTTGTTGTTTGTAGAATGCACAAGCTTCTGCCAAAATCAATAAAGCTTGTGGGGCATCTTTATCACGAACAAATGGTTTTACCAAAGATCCATACGACTCTTCATAGCCAAATACATAATTCTTTTCATGCGTTATTTCATATTTGGCTACTTTTTCACCGATGAACTTAAATCCCGTCAATGTTTTTTCGGTTTCAACACCATAATCTGCAGCTACTTTTTCACCCAAGTCACTCGTTACGACCGTATTGAACATAACCGGATGTTCAGGCATTTTATGTTGCGCACGCAATTGAGAACAAATATATTCGATTTCAACCGAACCCGATTGATTTCCTGTCATGACAACATATTCCCCATTGTGTTTTACACCGACACCCATACGGTCTGCATCGGGATCACAAACCAAGATCAAATCGGCATCATTTTCTTTCGCATATTTCAATGCCAATTCATACGCACCAGGTTGTTCTGGATTTGGTGTTGGCGTACAAGAGAAGTCCGGATCTGGTGTACATTGTTCTTCTACCGGAATGCAAGTGTAGCCAGTCATTTTAAAAATGTCACGTACAGGAATATTGGCTGTACCATGTTCTGGTGAAAAGACGATCTTGATGTCTTTTTTTACGTCTGGATTCAATTGAATGCTTAATACATGCTTGTAGTAATCTTGATCCACATCATCACCCATAACAGTGATCAATTTCTTTTGTTCTTCAGTACAATTGGCATCGATTGCTAATTCATCCTCGATGGCATTCACTTCTTTGATGACTGCATCGGCCAAAGCAGGAATCAATTGACAGCCTTTATCATCATACAATTTATAGCCATTATATTCTTTCGGATTATGACTGGCCGTGATCATGATCCCACCGAAACAATGATTGTATCGAACCGCAAAGCTCAACATAGGAGTTGGACGCAAAGAATCATAAACAAATGAAGCAATATTATTTTTCGCTAAGAGGTCGGCACAATCAAAAGCTAATTCACGAGACATATGTCGATTATCATAACCAATCGCAACGCCTGCTTTACAAGCTTCTTCGCCATTCTTTTTGATATAATTTGCGTAACCTTGTGTTGCTTTACGAATGGTATGAATATTAATACGATTGGTTCCAGGACCTAATAAACCTCGCATACCCGCTGTACCAAACTCAATCGTTGTGTAAAACGCATCATTTTTTTCTTCTTCGCTCATGTTTTCTAAGACATCTTTGTAGCGAGGATCCAAATTGGGATGATGCACCCATTTTTCATATCTTTCTTCAACTAAAGACATATACTTCCCTCCATATTTAAGTATATTATAACATATGAAATCGTTTTCATTTATAAAAACCACTAATAAAAATTAGTGGTATTGAATGCCCTATAAGGGCCTGTTGTTGCGCAGGTCCTTCGACCATTGAAACCTCGCCAGTCGCAACCCCGTTACATGCTGCCTCTAAAAGAGGCG